>JBFKSL010000040.1:0-14427 GCA_041626995.1 Ketobacter sp.
GCATTGGAGCCTTTAAGCGGCTGGGCCTGTTAGATTTCTGTGTGTAGATAAACTGTCCTTTTATGGGGCGGTTAGCATATAGGCAGTTATCTGTGTGTAGATCCTCTTACGACGTAGGTCGTACGGTAATATATGGTAAGGTTTATGACGGAGAGTCAATTTCGGTTCGAGCCGAAAATGGATTCTATGGTAAGGATTATGAGTGTAATGGGCAAGGGGGGCGCACCTTTGGGTGCATGTTAGATTTATGAGTGTAATGACTTGCTCCTCTCAGGGGCTTTAGCTATAAGGCGGTTATCTGTGTGTAATGGCCTGTTAGATTTCTGTGTATGGATCATTTTCCTGAGATCTCAGGAATATTATTATGGGTGAGATTTATGAGTGTAATAACGGACGAACATTAGTCCTTTGGGTGATTGTATGGAGATTTATGAGTGTAATGGGCAAGGGGGGCGTTGTTTGTTGTTGTTGTGTTGGCGTTAGGCTTAAAAAACATCAACCATTGAAAGCATGGCAACGTTTAGGGTAATGATTAGGGTCATATGTGTGGCTGGCTTATGTCCAAAGTGTTTATAGGGCTCACAATCAACTTGAATGTACCCAGAGCGATATATCAGCCCCTATCGGGCATTCACGCGTGTGATTGTACGCACAGTTTTGAAACAGCTTGTGTTTTGTCAATGTAAACTGTTTATATAGCATTGACTCAAGGGGTTTATGTTTGTGGATAGTTGTAAAAAGGTCTGGTTACGCCACACTGGCCACCGCAGCAGGACCTTGGATAGATTGCTGTCAGCCATGATTCTTCTTTCTCTAATTGTCAGAGCCCACAACCGCATTTCTGACATTGTGCACATTGAGAGACGAGAACCTACAATCCCATTGGCTAATAATTTCAACCAGCAGCCGAGCAGCCGAGCTCTGCTCGTTGAAATTATCAAAACAAAATGTGTAGCACGGATTTCGATCCGCCGAGCCGGAATTTGATTGGCCATTCCAACCGGTGAAATTTGCGGTTGAAGCTGGAGCCCTCGAAAAAAGCATGGCTCCTGACTGTGAATCAAGGCTGGAGGCACTGTTTCATCTATTGTGAGAAAACTAGATAACTATATGACTAACTAGTTATACAGGCTTGATAAGAAAAGTATATGTAAAGTGGTGACGTTGTCGGAACTCTCATACCTTGAAAACTCACGTCAATATCATGGCGTGAATGTTCAATCGTTGAATGTACTGTTTGTGGGCACTTAATCAAGTCGTGGCGAGTGTAATATATACTTTAAGCGTTAACAAACACTTCTACGACACGCAACTAACTTATACAAACACGTACATGTAAAAAAATTGGACGCTCTATGTCATTTGAGCTCATAACTGTTGTATGAATAGTCGTTCATCACCCCAACGGTGCTACCTTATCAGCTGGCCTGTGTTGTCCATACGCGATTAATGCATTAACCAAGCACCCGCCGTGCTCAAATGAATGTAATAAACTCCATCTACGTTATCAAAACTGTTGTTGTGATTATATTCGAACTGTGATAGCCGCGTGAATGGTCGCTCGTCACACCTATTGGCCATATGGGCTGTTTGTCTCTATCAACAAAAAAAAAGATCATCGGGGCTCTGTTCACCGGCCTATTAGCCAACAAAACGATTACCCTTTGATACGTTTTCGTCAGCCCACAATGCTTTTGTATTCTTCCAATGCAAACGGGCAATAACGTCGGCAAGGTCGGGGTCACCATATCGTAATGGTGTGATGTGATCAATGTTCCAATGACCTTTGCCTTGACCGTGATTGTCCCAACTCATCCCTTCCTTCCAGGTGCTTTCAATGTGTTCTTTAAACTCTGCAATAGTACAACCCAGGTAGTCAACTGTACGATTCTCTTTGTTGCCTTTAAGGGCGTGGTGGATGCGCCTGCTTGTAACGCCTGCCAGATGTCCTAATGGATCACACACTTTGCATTGACGTTTGATGGTATCATGCTCACATCGTGGAGGTTGTGCTCCATGCTTAATGCATACACCACCTTTCACAGCTCCGTTATTACAACCGGGTTCACTACATCGTTTACGTTCGGCGCCATGCTTGAAGCATACACCATCTTTAACAGCTTTGTTATTACAATCAGGTTCACTGCATCGCTTGCGCTCGGCGCCATGCTTAACACATACACCGCCTTTAACAGCTTTGTTATTACAATCAGGTTCACTACACCGGGTGGTCACAGAGCCATGCTTAACACATACACCGCCTTGTTGAACACCATTATTACAACCGGGTTCACTGCATCGTTTGCGGTGTTTTTTTTGTTTAGAATTACAGTCAATGCATTGTTTATAGAGATCCCCTGTTCTCGGCCAGCGTTTGAACTTGCTGAGTGGTAAGTTGACTTTACAGCGACCACACTTTTGTCGTTCCTCTGTTTTGGTTTCGTTGCTCATCGTTGATGATGGTTGTTATATAGTGATGTTTGTGTTTTGCTTAATATAAAATACATCCACACCTCTCTACCTACTTGTACCCTTCTTACTCTTTGCCTTCTTTGCGAACTGAGCGTTGTTATATTCACTAACCTTATCGGGGTCAAGGTGTTTGGCGTCGTCCAAGCTCAAGCCGTTCTTCTCTAGAAACTTAGCAACATTCCAGTTCTTGTAATAGATAGCAGCAGTCAAGGCATTGTCACCATTAGGCTGCTTTTTATGTAGATCGGCACCCATTCGGAGCAAGTATTTTATTGTAGCGATCTTTTTCAACACAGCGGCCATTACAAGCATGGTGTGCCCTGACCGATCGGTGCCATTGGGGTCAAACGTAATCGTTTTTAGATAGTCAACAGTCTTTTTGTCCCCTTTGATGCCTTGTATTTGCTTGAGAACAGTTGTTGGCGCGCGTTTTGGCTTACCCTTGGCCGTTGCCTTGGTCTTGGCCGTTGCCTTGGTCTTGGCCGTTGGCTTGGTCTTGGGCTCCTGCTCACATGCCTTTATAACGTCGTTCCACTTATCAATGTTGGCATTGCGAGTCTTTGCACTTGGGTACTGTTTGAGTGTTATCTTATCCCACAACGGGGCTGCATCGTATCTATGTTTGTTGTTATCGAGACTATAGCCCTTCTGGCGCCTTGTTGGTTCGTATGCATCCCCATAGTCCACATAGAGCTCTTGGCCCTTCTTTATAGGCCTACAAACAACTAGGTGATTGAGAGTAAACTTAGTATTGAACGGATGTGTAGTTGTTTCGTTCACCATCATAGCAATAGCTAGCCCATAACTACCAACACCCTTGTATGGATTGATTGAAGGGAGCCCATCTATTGCCCCGGGCCGTTTATAATATTGCCAACCGTGTGAGCCTAGTTTGTCAGGCGTCGTTGCTTGTCCGAGTATAGGGATCATATCACCCACTTTCAGGGCGCGAGCTGCAAATACGCCATTGCCAGCGCCTTTTTCCCTTGAACGTTTAATAGATAACGCCGGCCACACAAACTTACAGCGGCCGACCTTCTCGGGTTGCAAGATCGTTGGCATCAGTGTGTATATATGTATGAAAATTATGATGGCCAGTAAAACAATGGGCTATGCATTTCGCTTTCTGAGTTAGTCAAATCGTTACACTCAGATACACACCAATCGGAACAATAATAATAAAGGCGCCCGTCACCGATAGTTTGCTCACATTTACAGAATTTCGGGTGCCCATCTATGTAGCCAGCACAAGAAAAACGTTGGTAGCAGTAGACGCATTCGTGCAGTTGAACCTTATCTTTCTTTTTGTTTGACATTGTCATTATATACATTGGCAACATATTTTTTTTTGTGCATAAGTTATCACACATTTATATACATTAACATGAATCGTATTCAGCACACAGTAGAAAATTTACACCTCTTCATATTAGAAGCGCTCGGCGAACTTGAAGCGTTGTCTAAAAGTAACAAACCATTACGCGAGCATAAGCACTTTCAATTTGTATTAAAACAGGTATATAATTTATATCATCTTGGGCATTCCGCGCCATATATTGTTTATCTGGAGACAGCTGATGCGTTTTGTTACCATAATTTCATCTGTCAAACGGGCGTAATTCGGGATATTAATAATATAATTCGAATAGCGAACAACATAACAGGCTCCGCAATTACCGACATCCCCCATCCGCGTTATATCGATTGCGATGATGACGACAGTGGCTGTGATGAGAGTGATAGCGACTGCCAACAAGAATATAGCTCATACTCGCCTCCAGCAAAGAATACAACTATCAAATTCCACAATAAGTACTTCGATAAGCACCTCAAACGCTGTCAAGGATTAAGGACGAAAGACATACCCTGCCTTGTTTTAGAATCGGTTCGAGAACATATCCGTCCGTTGACAAAGCGAAAGGTGAAAGCGTTTTTGAAGAGAACTTATCCGACATACGCAAACGAATACGTTTATATTTATGGTTTGTTGAGCGGCGAAACGGAACCCAAATTGTCAGCAGCGGAACGTGCCGATATTACGAACGCGTTTAAACACGTGGTCGACAAACTACATATAATTGAACCCGGTCGCAGTGTTAGTTACCGATTTATTTTATACAAGCTTATCGATTTGTTCGTTGAAGACGACAGCGAACGAAAAAAAGCACTGCTATTAAACATTAAATTGCCCAAGCCCGAAACGTTGAAACGTCTGGATGGCACCTGGCAACGCGTTTGCGAATCTATTGAACGTTTGGAATTTACGCCGACGATAAAGCCGACGAACAACGCGATTACGAAAGCCGATGCGATTAACTTTCCTGATTTTTCCCGCGAATCGCTCATTTGATTAGTGGTTGTTTTTTTCATTGAATATATATAAGATGCGAACGACGACATCCCCGCAAAAAATAGCGGCATATGTTTATATTCGTTGGACGCATGATTTTTTTTGTGGTGGGGGCATTTACTTTTTGCGATTGACACGGGCGTTTTTTCTATATGAGGCGCTTGCTGCCCTTAATGCTTGTTTATATGTCATACCCGGGTGTTTGGCCCTAAATTGCTTGACGTGCTGGTTCCAAGAAATGTACCTACCGGTGGTTTTAGAACGGCCGTATCCTTCTTGCTCGAGCTGATTGAGCTTATCTCGTAACATTTTTTGATCTTCGGGCGAATCTTCTTTCCACTCACCAAACGTAGTAAAGTTCTCAGGTTTGGCGATACCGGCGTTCTCTAAGGCCATTTTCGCCTTGATGCCCAGCTTACCCTGATAGATATTGAACAAGTAGTCTCCTTTATTTTTTTGGATTTCATCAAGCTTGGAAACCATTTTCTTATCTGCCGCACGTATGTCGTCGTGGGAGTTCGCAAAATGATATCTGAGGTCATGGGCGAATGCTGTACGGTCGGAGCTAGTTATGGGTTCGACGCCTTCTTTTACCCGATCATGTAAGTGGGTAGAAGGCCCCATGTAAGACGAACTTTTAAAGCCTTCCGGGGTGTAAAGGAGGACATGACGTTCTCCAGAGCGCATGTTGCTACCCGTTGTCCAATTTGCAATTTTATCCCACAGTCCCGCGCCTTCTTGGCCACCTCCTCCTCGTTGAACATGATAGGGATCGCTAAATAAACGGGACCTTGAATACATAGTTGCTATATACCACTAACAAAAAATATGATGGGCTAATATATATATTTTTTTTCAATCACACTTTTTCTCGCCTCTTGTATATAACTCACGCACTGTGAACAACCGATTACAATCTCAAAACAACCCATTATGACAACTCAAGCACCGACCGCAGCTAAATTGCAAGAGCTCGTTGGTCTTATCAATTATGACTTGACACAGCTAGCATCAGGGCGGAAGTCTAGTGCAACACAGGCCCGGAAGAAACTTAGTTCGTTGGCCAAGGAATGCACAGCCTTGCGATCGGCCTGTTTGGAATACCAACGCGGCCTTCCCGTTAAATCACGTAAAAAGAAGAGTGATGATGAACCCGAATTACAGGACATAGAGGACTTGGCAGATGATTTGGCACCGCTCGCTTTGGAACGCCAGGTAGCAGAACCGCCCCCATCTCCAAAGAAATCCAAACGAGGGCGAAAAAAGAGAGCTTCATAAATCAGTGACAATATATACGTCACAACAAACTATTTATTTTTTGCGATTCTGGCACTTCGGCGCGGTTCGGGCTTTTTCTCTTCGTCTTGTTTGACTTGTTCACGCTGCATTTTTCTCCATCTTGAAATAGTGGCGCTTCCATATCCTAGGGCTCTAAAGTTCCGGGTTGATAAAGCGACACCCTTCTCGCGCATAACTCGGGCGCTCTCGGCAATTCTGTCCATAACGCGCCCATTCTTGAGACGGATGTTTCGGGGTACCGATACAAGAGTTTCATCCACAGAAATTTTACCTTCGTTTCCCTTCTTGTTAATGCTAATATTGAGATTTTCAAGCATCTGTTCTATTTTCGACAAGCGATCGTCTGTACTGGACTCTTTTTGACTAAGCTCTGTAAACTTGGCCTCAATATGCTTACGTTCGACAGGCGTAATAGTATCGCTCTTAACAGCCACAGTGCTATAGCTACTTGCAACTTGCACACTACCCGCTCGGTGTCCGAGAATTTGGGATAAATAGCCCGCTTCGCTGCTTTTGCCTGCCGAGCCGACAAGTGTGTATGCTAGCGACCCGTATATTTTTCGAAGGACATGTGATGTAACTTTATTAGGGCCTTTTTTGGGCGCATCCGGAAAAAGCTTACGAACGGCGGCATTGATCGTCCCGTTTCGGCTCTGTGATAGCTCATATGCTGTTTTTTCGCCTTTTTCAATCTTGACAATTTCGCCTTTTAATGCCTCACGAACGAACGCTATCATATCCAATGCCTGTTGGACAGAAATACGTATAACGGGCTTTTCAATGCGACGCACGCGTTTATCGTCTAATTCCTTTTTAATCGTTTCAAATTCTTTCTTTGTCATATTTTTTTTATAGCGAGCCGTTTTATTTTGTTTGAACGGATTATTTTGTACAATGTGGTCATCCTTGTCAGGGCTTGGTTCAAACGATGAGCCGGCTAATATTTCTCCTATTCGGGCCCCAGTTGCTAATTCAACACCAACAGCTACAGTCGGCCAATGATCAGAGTTTGCCGCGTTGTTTATAGCTCCATACACTGTATCAGGATCAAACATGCGGCGCTTCCCTCGGTTGAGCTCATCTATCTTGTCGCTGTATTCTTTTGCTCGCTTTTTATGTTCCTCCGCGTCAACATGCATCATCGTATAAGCGGCCGCCGTTATATCAGACGTTTCACCGTAGGCATCTCGTACATAGTCAAGAATCGACTTCATCAGCGCCGTCTGTGTTTTATAGCTTTCATTGCCATAAATAGCTGGTATCAGTCGGCCAAACGCCTTTAAAAGCATTTTGGCGATCAGTGGTGATGGCTTCTTCGCGAATTGGCGACGGGCGAACAGATCAATGGCTTTCGTGATAGAAATGCTGTCTCCCATTTCTTTTTTCAATCCGGGATCAAATGCGATGAATTCATTAAGTAGCCATTTATTCGTAATAACGCGCCCTTTTCTTGTCCCAGAGTGTGCGTTATTAACGTAGAGATTTGATTGTAATTTCTTGCTAAAAGTGCCAAGCTTAACCATTTGGTTCACTGTGTTATATACAGTAAAAATAAAATATATAAAGGGAAATGCAACTACATAATATATCCTGATAAGTACACAATGTCAATTAATCAAAGAGACAGTACGAACGAATCGGGCGATGTCATACGTTTTTGCAGTGTTTGCAGATGCAAGAAGCTGAAACATAAATATTACTCTAAAAATAAAAAAGGAGATGTATTTAAGACGTGCGATGATTGCCGATTTAACAGGCGACGCAGCAATACTGTCAAGGCGTCGTCCAAAGAAGAAAAAGCGCCCACTGTTGTTACCTGTGCATGCCCTAAATGTGACCACGCATTTACAAAAGAGGAGTTATTAGCGATGTTGGCCGCTATGCTTGAGTGATATGTGGGCAAGAGAATAATAAGGCCGCAATTTGCACCCACCTTTTTTATTTCAGTATGTTTAGGTTTGTATTATGTATTTAAGAAGTTGTATTTATATGTATATAACAGTGTGACTGTGTTTCAACAAACTTGAAAATCTGAAAAAAATATTGAACAACATATATATCACAAATGTCATCACCAACTCAATTCAATTTGCTTGATGCCTGGCACTTCGATGTTTGTCCTACACTTCAGATGTCCGGCGCGACACGCATGTCATGGACCGACGTGATTGCTCAAATCAAATCAGGGCAAGGACATGAATGCATTTATGGCAACTGTCTCCCGTATTATGATTTCGATTTTGAGCTTGATAGCGAGTCCGAAATGAAGGCATGCCAATGGGCACTGTTTGAAGAGCGACTGGATGAAATCAAGGCTCTTTTCCCAAATGGCGCGATAAGGGCACTTGATGCATCTGGATACAGTCCAAGCAAAGATACGTGGAAAGTATCGTTTCACTTTGTCGTTAATAACGCCGGATACTTTGATTGCGGTCATGATATGCTGCGCGGCGAGTTTGTCCCTGAGGATTTTGATAGTTCTGTTTATAAACGATTGGGCAAACGCCAACTGTTTCGATTGCCATACTGTAGCAAGGAAGGAGAGACGCGGCAGCTCAAGTTGGTTGTCAAGAGCCCCGATGGATACAAACTCCAAGAGCTGGCCGATGTGCCCGACGATGTGCTGTTGCAGTGTATTGTGTCATATACTCCTGGCAACGGCGCTATAATCGAGGTTGAGCCCGAGGAACGGCCCGTATACCAATCTATTGATACCGACTATTCATGCAAGTTTGAGGACGTTGAACCAATCCGTGAGTTATGCAAGGTTGCTGGCCTGTTCCAACATAATGCGCTGTCTGAGTATGCTAAATGGCGCGATGTTGTGTGGGCGCTTAGGCACGCGGCCGATGAACTGAAGATTGACTTGCGTGATTTGGCTCAAGAAGTTAGTAAAGACAATGACAACTATGATGAGTACGAAGTTGATAAGATGTACGAACATGCTGCTGGAATCCAAGGTGGCAATGTGGTCACGCTTGGTTCGCTTCGCTTCATGGCTCGACAGGCGGACGCAATTGCATATGAGCGATGGTGTGCCAAGTACGCGCCAAAAAAACAAAGCAAAGCAATTGTACGTGCGCTGGATCGTGCCGAGATATCTGAGCTGATGGGCTTGGATGAGAAGGATACCAAAGAGCCGAGCCTTGACGAATTAGCGCCGGCGAATGACAAGCCTGAGAAGGAGCCCGAGTACAAGCAGGCTGGCGAATGGCACTATGCCGACTGGACATACTTCAAAAAGAACTGGAAAAATGTCAACCCAGCTGAGTTGAAACAGTACTTGAACGACTCGATTATTCACGTCATAAACGAAGGTATGGATACCATTTTCACAAAGAATATTCTTCCCGATAAAACGGTCAAGTACACTAGTGTTAAAGCCCCGTTTCAAACCGTGAATGACTTTATAGTCAAGCTCAATGGAGAGGAGAAGATACGGCGTATGAGTGATATTTTTCAAGAACACTACCAACAAACGACATATTACTATTTGGACTTCGTGCCCTATCTCAAGTGTGATCCTACACATAAAAACGTGTTCAACATGTTCCAAGGGTTTAAACACAAGTTCCGAGCGGTTGAAGCGAAAGAAATGGAAGAAATTAAATCGCGCATTCAACCTATACTGGATCATTTCAAACTCATAGGTGGTGATCATTGGGAGTTATTGCTTCAATGGTTTTGTGACATCGCGCAGAATCCCGCACGCAAACCCACAATATGCCCAGTAATTAAAGGGGCGCAAGGGTGCGGGAAAACGATATTAACCGAATTTATGTGCAGGCTATTGGGCGAAAGCTTGACGAATACATTTACAGAGATTGGGCAAATGACATCCAAGTTTAACATTAGGCTTGTTGGGAAAATGCTCAACGTTGGGAACGAATTAGCTAACTATGCAGGCCACCGGGTTGCGGACCAACTGAAGGCACTTGTTACCGATTCCGATCTTCAAATAGAGCCAAAGGGAAAGGAAGCGTTTACAGTTCGCAATCCGGCGCGAACCATACTTGTCAGCAATAACGATGTGCCGATCCGTGCCGAACGTGGGGGGCGTCGTTACTTATGTGTGGAGGCGTCAAGTGATAAATGCGGCGATATTGCATACTTCAAGGCACTAGCCAAATGTATGGGTGAATTTGAACAGGATTTTTGGGATTACATATGCAACTATGACATTAGCGGCTTTGACCCATATGCTCCGGCCCCTATGACACAAATGAAGAGGGATCTCGTTATGGACAACGTTAGCCCTACAATTCAGTTTATGGTGGCAGTTGGAAACGGTGATTGTGATTTTGAACGAAATGGCGTGTCGTATGATTTCAAATTCGGTGAAAACGGCGAGGCGCTATTTCCATCATCGTTGTTATTCAAAGGGTTTCACGACTGGTGTGCTCTTCACATCCCGGGCCGATCACAAGTTAGCGCTAAGAAGTTTTGCAAAGATATGCAAGAACTCGGGGCGCAATACAACCGATTCACAATTGAGTCATTCGGAGTCAAGAAGCGGCAGCGCGCATACAAAATTGATAAAGCCGAGCTTGAAGCAAAACTACGCAAACATATGGGTGACAATGAGTTTGAGTTTGATGGGTGAGTGTTCGCACAATAAACATAAGCTCATAAACATAAACTTGTTACGCGGACAAAAACACAAATTGTCAGATGGCGTCCTTCGCGTCCTTCGCGTCCCCCGCCAAATATAACGCCCTAATTGCGCTTTTCGCTCTTTCTATTGAAGGGGACGCCATCGGGGACGCGTCCGGGACGCCATTGGGGACGCCAAATATAACGGCCTAATTGCGCTTTTCGCTCTTTCTATTGAAGGGGACGCCATCGGGGACGCGTCCGGGACGCCATTGGGGACGCCAAATATAACGGCCTAATAAAAAATTAACCCACTATTGTGGGTGTGGGACGCGAAGGACGCGAAGGACGCCATCCGCAAACTTTCATATATGACCTGGACCCGACTCACAAAAAAAATATGTGTCTTCGTTGAATCGTGATCATGCATCCATGTTCAACCGCTTTGGTCAGTGGCCTTACGTTTCTTTTTCTCCAAAGCCCTTTTCTTACGTTCGGCGTAAATTGCGTTTTCAAGATGATGTTGAAATGACAGAAGCTGTCAGGACGATTCCTCCTGAGAATTCTCACTACAAATTCAGTCTCCGATGTGTGGTAGGGTCACCGAAGGCACAAGAATCTCACCGCAAAAAAGGTGTTACAGATGCCGCAACACCCCAAGCACGTTTATTTTTCTAGCATGCATTCTACCGTGGCAACATCTGTCACGGTGAACTCTTATGCGATTTCTCGCCGCGAATTCGGTCTCCGATGTGTGGTAGGGTCACCCATTTGGTAGTTTTCTCACAACAATAGACCCACATGATCCAAATGGATTAGGTAAGAAATCTCACCGCAACGGTATGAATTCGTTCTTTCTGACCCTACGACACAACGCGTGAATATTCACGCCTATTTTTTTGCAGATTTCTTTGCTAACGCACGGGCTTTGCGCTGAGCGAATAAAGCATTTGAGAGACACTCTTGAAACGCCTCCGACCCTATTTTCGTTTTTTCAGCCCACACACAATATCGATAATCATTCGCTACAACGTAGTCTACAGACATGCCAATAAAGCGCCCGCAGGGAAAGCAATCGTTGCCATATTCTCGTTGGCGCTGCTCTTTTTCTTTATCAAAGAACTCACGGATTCTCTCATCTATAAGGCTTGTAATGATATAGTCGTCCATGCCTTGCGTAATGTGTTTAACCAATTTGTCTGCCAAGCTCATCTTGTTTATATAAATTGCTCACAAAAGTATTTTATATAAAGTAAATAGATGTTATAAGTATATACCCGCACACATCTGTACGGCACCATGAACAACAACACACCGGAAGAATCAAAGGACACGTTGTTTTATTTCCAAACCGGCACAATGGAACAGCGACATTATATTGATGATGTTCTAACAACATTGGGCTTTAGATTTATTGATGCTACGGGGTCACAGCAATCATATCAGCCCGGACGAGTGAGAGACCCAAGTGCATACAATCCAAACGAGCCAATGACCCATCACGGATTTAGGCAGCCCATGGTCTTTAGAGATGGCGATTTTCAGTTCTTTTGTCAAGCTGTTAATCTGGCGGCCCAAGCAATCAGCGCACCGATTTTGAGGCTTGCACATGTTCGAGATCCCGGTCTTGGTTTATTTGGGCGCGATGATGGCTTTAATACGTGCGTTATCCGGAATGGGCTCAATGACGCGTGATAAATCCGGTCACCCCTATGGGGTATGGCAAAAAAAGAAGGAGAATTGTGATGCTATATCCACTGGTGCACATATACACCACCACTTTTTTTGCTTATAAATCTAACCGCATGAGTCCAACACTGATGGCGGCTTATCTTTTTTTGCAGCACGGGGCTTCTTTGGCTTTAATTGCCGGGCTATTGAAAGCATATCCTTCCACAGCTCAATGCCTGATTTGACTAGTGTTTCAATTTCGTCATATTTGGGCGCCATCACATCATATGACCCATCTTGCTCATCCAGCATCAGCATTTCTCTCATGCCGCATTGTAGCGAATTAAGCCCGTCTTGGATCTGTTTGATTGAAGTATCCACGGCTTGTTGGGCGTCCATCTCCTCACCAAGGAATGAGACTTGTGAAAACGTTGAACACACTGAATCGACGTCATCTTTGTGGTCAGCCATTTTGGAATATATAAATATACTAATAAATTTAATTTAATATAAATATACACAACAATGGAATCAAAAAAGAACAAGGCAAACGACCCAAATTATATATTCAACAAAACAACAAAAAGATACGTGTTGAAAGATGGCAGTGTGGGACGTAGGCTCGCAAAGGAGATGTCTCGCAAAGAGCTAACGGAACACATTCATCACCAATCAATAAATACGGCCCTTGCTAATCGCAACCTACTGGCGTCCAACCTATCCGACGCAGAGCTACTGGACATACTAAGAAAGGTGATTGACTTGAAACTAGATTATGCTCTTGATGATCTGCCTCCAAAAGCACCAAAGCTCCAAAGGCAAGTCGGTGAGTATAAAAAGTCAAAAGCTTCAAACAAGAAGAAACATAAAGCCAAGATAGCTACCAAAAAGCGATTTGTGTTAAAGGCCCCGCCGTCACAAGATACAACGGATGTAGAATTTGATGAAAGTACAGCTCTTGATGACACAGAAGCTCCAACTGATATTTATAGTGAGAGCGACACGAGCGACATATCCGATTGATTTATGCTTTTGATTGGAAGTTATATAAACGAAAATGCAGTGGGAGCAAAATGTCCCAGTGAATAAACATTTAATCACTGTCGCTGTCTTCAACTAACTCAATCGGCTCAAACACACATTTTCTTAGCTTACACGGCGTATTAGGCGTAAGATCAACGGTTAAGAAGTCCCTGTAATGTGTACATATTGTGTTAAATATTTCGGTGATATCTTCCGGTTTGAGCCCGCATCGTTCCCCTATCATTCTAAGCTCGGTGTCACTTGACGGGCGCCATATATGCCACACATTACTACAGCGCCGCGCAATGCTCGGTACGTGAAAGCAGCTTTGATACGACATGTATATGGATGCGTTAAGATGCGTTGAACCATATCTGAACCATTTGGATAACAGCTTCATTTGATCCTTAGGGATCTTAGTAGTATCCCAGTCATCTATCAATATCAATATCTTCTTCTTACCATCAAATTCATTAATGTCGGGTAATGATTCGCGTTTTGTGGTTGGCTCTATTGGATCCCATTCACGGCTGCCAATGTCACAGCAAACGACGTGGACCTCTTTGAATGGCCTATTAGACGCTTGAACTTGGAGTAGACAGTTTAACATCGCTGTGCTTTTGCCATGCCCTGTGTTTCCAGTAAATATAGCACGCGTTGGATGAACAAACAATCCTATATGTCTATTCTTTGGTTTGTCCCAGCTTTCAACCCAATTTCCTTTATCAAGGTTTGGTACGGGCACTATTTTTCTCGGCATTTTGTGACGATATTTTTTCTTGGCTTTTTGCTCGTATCGTTTCCTCGCTTTCTCATTCCGCCGTTCTTTTTTGTCTCTCTTTTCTGCTTCCTCCTTGGCAATCTCTTCAGCACTTTTCCCAACATCCTTGATATCACGATTCATTTTGTGATTATATATAACTGCGTAGATTTTTTTTGCAATAGTATATAACAACAACGATGTCCCAATATTATGTATCACAGGGCGTCTCGTCGAGGGCCACCGGGTCCATTGCAAC
>JBFKSL010000041.1:0-14046 GCA_041626995.1 Ketobacter sp.
CAACATCAATCAATGCAGTGGTAGAGCAACCAGTCTGGATAGAACCTGTGACGCTTACCAAAATTGCGCTGCAGGCACGCAAGTAGTACTGTGCACAGAAAGCGGCGGGCATAGCGGTTGGGATGCTGATGAAGCCTGGAACTTTTTAAAAACAGAGCAACGCCCTTAACGCTTACAACAGCTACCGCAATCCATGTTGTGTGCGGTAGAAAAATCTCCTTATATCGTCTTCCAAAAGCAATCTAGACAGTTCTACATTGACCCATAATTCGGCCCTCCTCCCGCCTCTGGTGGAATCCACGTAATATTCTGACTGGGGTCTTTGATATCGCAGGTTTTACAGTGCACGCAATTCTGACTGTTAATTTGAAACATCATAACACCATCCTCCTCATTCACTTCATAGACCCCAGCTGGACAATATTTCTGTGCTGGCTCTCCATATTCTGGTAGGTGCGTTCGGATGGGAAGATCAGGATCAGCCAATTTCAAATGACAAGGTTGGTGCTCAACATGATTGGTATTGGACAAATACACAGACGATAGTTTATCGAAGGTGATTTTTCCATCGGGTTTAGGGTATTCCAAAACCGGCGCGTTATTTATTCTATCCAAACAGGCATAATCAGGAACCGGATCTTGCAAAGTGAACGGTAATTTTCCGCGAAAGATACCGTATTCAATAAAGCTAAACACCGAACCTATCAACATACCAAAGCGATGCATGGCCGGAGCCACATTTCGCGCTCGATATAGCTCGTCATACACCCAGGAACCTTGAACTTTGGCATCAAATTCTGCCAATTCACTCCCCACACAACCTTCACGCAAAGCGTCAAACGCAGCTTCCGCCGCCAGCATTCCGGTTTTCATAGCAGTGTGATTGCCTTTAATTTTTGGATAATTCATAAAACCGGCATCACACCCAGTTAACAACCCACCGGGGAAGCTCAATTTTGGAACGGCCTGCAAACCGCCTTTATTAATGGCTCTAGCACCGTAAGACACACGCTTACCACCCTCTAGAATACTGCGTATCTTGGGGTGCAATTTCCATAACTGCAATTCGTCAAACGGACTTAAATTTGGATTACTGTAATTTAAATCCGTAATCAAACCCAACGATACTAAATTATTTTCAAAGTGGTATAAGAACGCCCCGCCACCAGTATTACTTCTCGCCAAAGGCCATCCAAAACTGTGCAGCACTTTTCCGGGCTGATGTTTTTCTTCAGGTATTTCCCATAATTCTTTAATGCCGATTGCATAGTGTTGGGTGCCAGAATTCTGATCCAACTGAAACTGATGAATTAGCTGTTTGCCTAGATGGCCACGACATCCCTCCGCAAAAATAGTGTAACTGGCACGCAAATCAATTCCTGGCTGGAATGTTGCCTTTTGCTCCCCGCTTTCATTCAACCCCATATCACCGGTTCGCACACCTACAATTTTATTATCTTCCAACAATAATTCCGAAGCCGTAAAGCCAGGATAGATTTCCACACCCAACGCTTCAGCCTGCTCGGCCAACCAGCGACAAAACACACCCAGGCTAATTACGTAATTACCTTCATTATGTATAACGCGACTGGCCAACAAATCGGGAAAGCGCACACTGCTTTTCTGCGAAGTAAAATACAGCACATCGTCTTCTACTACTGGCACGTTAAGCGGAGCACCTTTCTCTTTCCAATCAGGAAAAAGTTCATTCAACGCCGCTGGCTGTAGCAGCGCACCAGATAGTTGATGGGCTCCTACTTCAGCTCCTTTCTCCACAACACATACAGTCAAATCTAGTTGATGCTCAATACACAATTGTTTAAAGCGGCAGGCAGCTGATAACCCTGAAGGACCTGCCCCCACAATTACCACGTCAAATTGCAATACTTCACGCTCCATGTTGCTCTCCTTAACCTGTTTCTGGAAGACTCAGATTACGAAGAAGCGATATCGGAAACATCACCCCTAGGGGTGAGATGCAGATGAACGGTGGGTTATTTAAGGGTTTGCATTTTCACTAAAGCCTGAGAGCGGTTTTCAACCCCCAGCTTTCCATACAGATTTCGGATATGGACTTTCAGTGTATTTTGAGAAATGTAAAGTTGTTCAGCAATCGCCTTATTGGACAAGCCTTCAGTGATGAGTTGCAGCACCTTTTGCTCACGCTTGGTAAGAGGCTCTGCGGTAGTTGGCAGTGGCAGCGAAGACGGTTTCGCCTTCTGATCAGATTGCAATAAGTGTTGAATTTGTGGACTGCTCTGCACCACATCATCGGGGATCAGTTGCAACCACTGATTTAATGAATCTGGATGCTGCAATATACCTTGGTATGCGTACTCATCATTTAATAATTTCTGCAGTGCCGACCATCGCTGCTGCTCAACACAAAGCAGCAACGCATTCTGATAATACCCCTGTTCCTGAAACCATTGGATTGCGCTATTGATATATTCATCCAGCCGATCAGGACTAGTCGCTCTTGCATGCTGCAATAAAAACTGTCTGAACAAATCGTGATAACGATACCAGATACGATGATTATCTAATGGCACAAGAAAAAGATCATTTTGCTCCAGATATTGTATCAAACTTAGACCATCCTCTGCCCCAGTCATCTTGTTGCACAGTGCAGCACAAAAACGATTCGGTAATGCGCTAATCCATAAGAACTGTTGCACTTCCGTCGGCTGACTTGAAAAAACCTCCTCCATAAGATAATCAGCAATATGTCGATGCAGATCTTTTTCTTTTAGAATCTTTTCCATCTCGCCTGGCGCCTTTCGAAGCGACAAAGCAATTAACTGCAAGCCCGCCACCCAACCTTCTGTTTGCGAACAAACCTGAGAGGCAAACTGCTCCTGCCCAGCCACCCCCATGGTATTACTAAAAAACTCCATGGCCTCCTGATCGCTAAAACGAAGATCACTGGATGAGAACTCATGCAACTGACCATTGGTGCGCCGTTTGGCCAGTTTTAATTTAGGAAGATCACGTGCCGTTATGATCACTCTTATGGAAGATGGCAAATGGTCTAAAAACAAATTGAAGGTTTGTAAGATATTTGGGTTATCAATGTAGTGAAAATCATCGAACACTATGGAAATGGCATCGTTGGAGTGATTTCTTTCCGTTAATCGATCCAAATCATTTAATAAATAAACCACCAACTGCTGCGTGCTGACCAATTCCCCTTTTTCCCATGCTGATATGGCTTCTGCACCAATGTCTGGTTGAATATTTTGCATGGAGTTTAGGGTATAGCGCCAAAACACTTCTTCTGAATTATGTTCTGCTCCCAAGGTAAGCCAGGCAAAAGTATGGGGGCGTAAGTGAAGCCACTGGCTAGTCAACGTAGATTTACCATACCCCGCGGGAGCCGACACCAGCACCATGTCGCCACCCTGCGTATGGTCTAATTTTTCTAATAAGCTTTCACGCACCACACCATTTTTACGAAGCGGCGGCAGATAAAAGCGGGTTTTTAATAACATTTGAATGCTAGCCCGATTACGCAATTAAAATCATTGTTGCAAACACCTAGACTGTAAGACAACTGAATTTCGCAAAACGGTGTGAGATTGAGGGAAATGATAGAGTGCTTAACGAAATGATGGCCCCCAAAGAGCCATCATCAATTAAGCCTCCTGGGCGGTGTTATTATTTTCCAGCTCTGCCGCAGCTTGAGCCTGCGCCTCTAGCTCATCTTCCCGAGGAAATTTTAATTTAGCCCAGCTTTGCGCATAAATAACCCACATTAATTGAAGACGGGCAATTTTCATTTCTTCGGTATTACCACTAACCTTTTCGGCTCGGAGCTGTTTTATTTTTTGCTCCAGATCCAATCGCCGCTCGTTTAGTTTGGCGCGTATTTCCTCACCACCTATACCCGTAAGCGTCATAAAAGGGATTTTAAAATCCTCTGGAAATTCTGACATGGGAGATTTATTCCACTCCAGAATTGCCTGCCAAGGATATTGAGTATACCGGCCTTGATGACCACAAATTTGGTCTAAACAACGTACAACATAGCGAAGCTTTCCCTTTTCGGATTCCGCGCTACGTTCTTTTACTAGCCGGGCTTCACAACCGCAGGTGCAAAAGTTGATCTCCGGTTTGAGCTCATAAATCGGATTATCGTTTGTATCGTTCATATTATCTTTGCGAGTTTGTGTTTTACGTTAAATAACACCAAGTATTTACTGGTGAATAATGCGAGCCAAGGTAAAACGAAAAATTAAAAATAAAGTGCTTACTAGCCTTGCCAACTTTATAGGTATTTGCGTCTTTTTTGAAGAGAAAGGTACAATCTATACCGCATTTTACCTAATTTTCTTTTGGAAGTTCAATCATGTCATACTGGTTATTCAAATCCGAGCCCGATGCTTTCAGCATTGACGACCTTAAAGCCTGCGGAAAAAAAGGCGAACCCTGGGATGGCGTGCGCAATTATCAAGCACGTAACATGCTAAGGGATGAGGTTAAAAAAGGTGATTTAGTATTTTTCTACCATTCAAATACCAAAGTTCCAGGCATCATAGGCGTTGCAGAAGTGATTAAAAATGCCTTCCCTGACCCCACGCAATTTGATCCCAATGCGAAATATTATGATCCAAAATCCGATCCAGATAATCCGCGTTGGTTTTGTCCGCAAATTAAATTCAAATCAAAATTTAAAGACACCATTAGTCTGGAACAACTAAAAAGCATTCCAGCTTTGCAGGATATGCCACTGGTGCGTAAAGGAAACCGCTTATCCATCATGCCCGTATCAGATGATCAATGGGAGTTTATTATTGGTTTGGCCGAATAAGCCTACTGAGCGGCCATTATTTGACAATAAACTTTGTCAGTTATGAGGTCATCAACACTGTTAATTCGATCAAGAAATGTTTTTCCAATCAAATGATCGTATTCGTGTTGAAAGATGCGGGCAGGGAAGCCCGATAACGACAAAACTGCAGGGCTTCCGTTTAATTCTGTATATCGAATATCCACCTTATCAGGCCTTACCACGTTTCCACGCAGGCCCGGCACACTCAAACACCCCTCCCAAAATTCCACCTGATTTTCAGAATAGGAAACGGGTTTAGGATTAATAAGCGTTAACGGTTCCATCAAAGGCGCATCGGGATAACGTTGATTTGGTTTTGAAGCAATAATCATAATTTGTTGATCCACACCAATTTGAGGAGCGGCAATGCCAACACCACCACGCTCTTCCATAAATTCCTGCATGATGCACGCAATTTCTTTTGCTTCGGCAATGCAGTTAAGCTCCACTGGTTGCGCAATTTTTTTCAACCGAGGATCGCCTAACTCAACGATTTCGAAATCACTTTTTAAGATAGCACTTTACTCTTTTGTAACTTATTCATCAGGCTGAATGGATTCACCGTGGGCAAGTACACTCGGCGCGCACTTTTCTGCAAAATATCCAAAGTGTGAATCACATCTTTTGCCGATTTAGGTGGAGCCATTTGCAACAACCCCATGGTGTAAACTGCTTCTTTGGCAACGCCTAACACAGCTGAGGAAACGGCAAAATCTTTAAACAACATGAAGGTATCCATATCGCCAAAGGTAACCACTTGCGGTTTAGCAGAAGGTTTGTATGGCCTTAACGCTTTACCTTGTAGCAAGCGCTCGGTATTGCGGGCTGCACATTTGCCCATATCAATTGCATGAAACGCCTGCTTAGATAGATTCTGCCCGTCTGGGTTGGCAGCATCACCAATAATAAAAACATTTTCCCGCGCTTCACTTTGGAAGCAATTATTTACCTGCGCCCATTCGCTGGGAGAATCGGTTAAATAGGAACGCTGAAGAAAACCGTTGGGGGCTGCACCTGCCGACCAAATGGTGATGTCACTTTCAACCGCACCACCACCTTCCAGGCAAACACCCTCATGATCCACCGATTCCACTTTATTGCCCAGGTGATACTCCACTCGATAACCATTGGTGTGACTGCGAATTTCACCATCCAAACTGCCAGGGCAGCGCTGTAGCATGTGTTCGGCGCTATCAATTACCTTAAACTCAAACTGTGGACGATGCCGATAGGTTCGCATTACCTCACCCAGGGCTTCCACTCCTTCGATTCCAGCCCCCACTACCGCCACCCGTGTGGTGCGATGAGAATAGGAGGCGCGCACCAAACGGCGGGCAATAGCCTTACACTGATCCACGCTCTTCATGGGCATGGCAAACTGATCCGCCCCTTCTATACCCGAGGTGCTATCTACCGAGCCAGTGGCCACAATGCACACATCAAAGGGAATCTGCATACCATTATCCAGCAGCACAGCGGAGGAGGACATTTCCATAGCCCTGTTCTGCAGGAAGCGATGGCCCAAACGTCGCACCAGAATATTGCGGTTCAGGCGCAGCTCGTCCCCTTTTTTGGCACCAGAAAGAATCTCGTGGATATTGGGTAGCCATTCAATATGGGAGGAAGGATCAATTACTGTGACTTCATAGCGGTTGGCTTTAAGTTGCTGAGCGGCATTCAAACCGGCAAAACCACCGCCCACGATGACAATTTTTGGTCTTTTACGCACACCAAACATGCATTTGCTCCTCAGAAGTCCGTTTCTGGTGAAAATCTGTGGCACCCAGGCGGCACGCAAGCCTACACAGGCTGTTTACCACCCTATCAAACGGGCGCGATTGTATAGCAACCCTTAAAGGTTGTTAACGATTAAATGCAATTCGTTTGCCACGGATCTCATTATTGAGACGCCCTGTCTCAAAAGCCACCTCACCGTTCACAATTGTAGTATGAATAGATGACTTAAATATGTATCCAGCGAAGGGGGACCAGCCACACTTGGAGTATAGTTTTTGCTCATCGACAACGGTGGGGCTGTTCAAGTCCACCAATGTTAAATCCGCCCAGTACCCTTCACGAATATAGCCCCGTTCTTGGATTTGGAACAGGTCCGCCACGTTATGGCTTACCTTTTGAACGATCTTTTCCAGACTGAGAATGCCCGAATGGTAATGCTCTAACATGGAAATCAAAGCATGTTGCACCAGAGGCAAACCAGATGGCGCC
Source organism: Ketobacter sp. (assembly GCA_041626995.1). GTDB lineage: Bacteria > Pseudomonadota > Gammaproteobacteria > Pseudomonadales > Ketobacteraceae > Ketobacter. The sequence continues at coordinate 7,058 of JBFKSL010000041.1, forward strand.
TTAAAATAGGTGCCCTGCTTTTCATCCCAGGTATGGGGCGCGTGGTCGGTGGCAACAACATCGATCAAATCGTTCTTCACCGCCTGCAACAATGCATCACGATCAGAGGCTTTCTTCACCGCCGGGTTGCATTTGATCAAGGCACCCTTAGTTTCGTAATCCTCTTCGCTGAAGAACAAGTGATGCACACAGGCCTCGGCGGTAATACGCTTATCTTTTAAGTCACCGGCTTGCAGCAATTCCAACTCTTTCTCTGTGGTGAGGTGGAGAATATGCAGGCGGGTATCAAACTTCTTCGCCAGCTCAACCGCCATACTGGAAGACTTGTAGCAGGCCGCTTCTGAACGAATCAGCGGGTGGCAGGACATGGGCACATCATCCCCATACTGCTCGCGGTACTTTTCTTCATTGGCAGTGATCATCGGTGTGTCTTCACAGTGCGTCACCACAATGGTAGGCGCATTGGCGAATATGCCTTCCAGAATCTCAGGTTTATCCACCAACATATTGCCAGTGGATGCCCCCATGAAAACCTTAATACCACAGGCGGCTTTAGGGTCGAGAGCCTTAATATCGTCCAAGTTGTCGTTACTGGCTCCTAAGTAGAAAGAAAAGTTGGCTAACGACTTTTGCGCTGCCCGCTCATACTTGTCCTCTAAAGCCTCACGATTAATGGTCAGAGGCTTTACATTGGGCATTTCAAAGTAACTGGTAATGCCGCCAGCCACTGCCGCAGCGGACTCTGTGGCAATCTCCCCTTTATGGGTTAAACCCGGTTCGCGAAAATGCACCTGGTCATCAATCATACCGGGCATCAAGTGCTTACCGGCGGCATCAATAATCTTATCGGCCTTTTGCGAGGCCAGATCTCCACCCACCTTTTCGATGCGCCCATCCTTCACAAACACATCCAACTGTTGAATTTGGCCTTCGTTGATAACTTGAGCATTGGTAATTAACAGGCTGGTCATGGAGAGATCCTATACTGATAAGTGTCAGGCGCGTATTATATCCCATTGCGATGGCGACCGAACCCTTAAGGCTTATTTGATGGCAGCATTATTTGTAAAGCATTTAACCGTATTGGATTTTTCCCTGCTTCACCCCCAGCGAGGCATACTGGGAGAAAGCTGGATTGTCGATGTGGAACTGGCGGGCGACCTCAACGACGAAGGTATGGTGTTCGACTTTGCCCACGTAAAAAAAGCGGTTAAAGCCGCTGTACAAACCCTGTTTGATCATAAGTTATTGGTATCGCGCAAGCTGCCTTCTCTTACTATTGAAGAGAAAGAGGGTTACACCACCTTGAGCTGGCAAGGGGACGAGGGCCAATACCATTACCAAGCCCCCACCCAGGCCATTACTTTGGTGGATTGCGATGAGCTTACCCCAGAAGCGCTAATACCCGCCCTGCAGCAAATCGCATTAGATGCGGTACCGGAAAACGTTACCCAAATTAAGATCCACCTGCGCACGGAAGAAATCGCAGGCGCCTTCTACCAATACAGCCACGGCTTAAAAAAACATCAGGGCGACTGCCAGCGCATGGTTCACGGCCATCGCTCTCGCATCAAGATTCTCCGTAACGGCAAGCGTGACCCTCTGCTGGAAAAAGCCTGGGGCTTAAAATGGAAGGATATTTACATCGGCACGGAAGAGGATGTAACGGGTTCAACAGAGCAATCCACCACTTTCAGCTATCAGGCACAACAGGGTAAATTTGAACTGACTCTGCCTTCCAAGCAGGTGTATTTGCTGAACTGTGATACCACGGTAGAACTGCTGGCTCAACACATTGCCCAGACCTTGAAGCAGGATGATCCTGAGCATGATTTTGAAGTTCATGCGTATGAGGGGGTAATGAAAGGGGCGATTGCCAGGGCTTAGCCTGTTCACACTTCAGCCCAACCCAATTCTTCTATACAATATTGCGTCCATTTAACCGCAGGAAATGACAAGCACCATGTCCATTGAAATCACCTTGCCTGACGGCAGCGTCAGAGCCTACGACAAACCACTGACCGGCCTGGAAGTAGCCCTGGACATTGGCCCAGGATTAGCCAAAGCCAGCGTGGCCATGACCATCAATGACAAACTGGTTGACTTGTCTACCACCTTAACCGAATCCACCTCCATTGCCTTCCTCACCCGCGACAAAGAAGAAGCCCTGGAGCTACTGCGCCACGATGCTGCCCACGTTATGGCACAAGCGGTAAAAGAGTTGTTCCCTGAAACCCAGGTAACCATTGGCCCGGCCATCGAAAACGGCTACTACTACGACTTCTATCGGGAAGAATCCTTCACGCCTGAAGACCTGCACAAAATCGAAACCCGCATGGCTGAAATCGTAGACCAGGACATCCCCATCGTGCGCGAAGTGTGGGATCGTAACGAAGCCATCGCTTACTTTAAAGAACAGGGCGAAGCCTTCAAAGCCGAGCTGATTCAAGACTTGCCAGAAGACGAAGTGATCTCTGTATACCGACAAGGCGATTTTCTCGACCTTTGCCTTGGCCCCCACTTGCCCTCTACCGGCAAACTTGGCAAAGCCTTTAAGGTCATGAAAGTGGCTGGTGCCTACTGGCGCGGTGATTCAGAACGTGAGCAACTGCAACGAATTTACGGCACCTGCTGGCGCGACAAAAAAGAACTGAAAAAATACCTAACCATGCTGGAGGAAGCGGAAAAGCGCGACCACCGTAAACTGGGCAAAGAAATGGGCCTGTTCCACCAGCAGGAAGAAGCCGTAGGCAGCATGTTCTGGCACCCCAAAGGCTGGCGCACCCGCAAAGCGTTGGAAAACTACATCCGTGGGAAAATGGAAGATAACGGCTACCAGGAAATCGCCACGCCACAAATTATGGATCGCAAATTATGGGAGCAATCCGGCCACTGGGATAAATACGCAGAAGATATGTTCACCATCTGCACCCACGACCACCGCGACATGGCCATCAAACCCATGAACTGCCCCGGCCACGTACAGATCTTCAAACAAGGCCTAAAAAGTTACCGTGACCTGCCCATTCGCCTGGGCGAGTTCACCACCCTGTTCCGTAACGAAGCCCACGGTGCATTGCACGGTTTAATGCGCGCCCGCTCCTTCAGTCAGGACGACGCCCACATCTTCTGCACCGAAGATCAAATCAATGAAGAAACCGCCAAGTTCATCGAAATGCTGAACGCGGTATACAAAGATTTTGGCTACGAAGACATCCGCATCAAATTCTCTACTCGCCCGGACAACAAAGCCGGAACCGAAGAGATCTGGGATAAAGCCGAAGGCGCACTGCAAGCAGCCGTTGAAAGCCTGGGCTTGGAATGCGAGCTTAATCCTGGAGAAGGTGCCTTCTACGGTCCAAAACTGGAATTCGTACTGAAAGACGCCATCGGCCGCGACTGGCAATGCGGCACCTTGCAGGTGGACTTCGTGCTACCTGAGCGCTTGGATGCAGAATACGTAGGCGAAGACGGCAACCGCCACCGTCCAGTTATGTTGCACCGCGCCATTTTGGGATCACTGGAACGCTTCTTGGGAATTCTGATTGAATCTACCGCAGGCCACTTGCCCATGTGGTTGTCACCCATTCCTGTCGTGATTGCCACCATCACCGATGATGCTCGTGAGTGGGCTTTAGAAATCGAAGGCATATTAAAAGCCGCTGGCGTCTACTGCGAACTGGATTTACGTAACGAAAAAATCGGCTACAAAGTTCGCGAGCACAGTAAATCCAAAGTGCCACAAATTTGGGTAGTAGGTAAAAACGAAGCGGAAGCCCGCCAAGTGGCCGTGCGTCGTTTAGGCAGCAAAGACAACACGGTGTTGGATATTGATAACGCCGTGGAAAAAATTGCCAAAGCCACACAGATCCCAAATTAAGCCGTTATAAAAAGCGAAGCAGTTGGAATAAACCGAATGACCATACAGCTATACAACACACTGACACAGCAAAAAGAAGCCTTTAAACCGATCAACCCAGATCAGGTAACCATGTATGTGTGTGGTCCCACGGTTTATAACTATGTGCACATCGGCAACGCGCGTCCGGTAGTGGTTTTCGACACCCTGTTTCGACTGTTGCAGCGGCATTTTCCCGAAGTGAAATACGCTCGCAACATCACCGATGTGGACGACAAAATCAACAAAGCGGCGAAAGAAAACAATGTCACCATTGGGGAATTCAGCCAGCGTTATGCTGATGCCTATCATGAAGACATGGCTGGCCTGAACACTCTGCCGCCCACACTGGAACCGCTGGCCACCGAAAACATCGATGCCATGATCGAACAGATTCAAGCCTTGATTGATAACGGTCATGCTTATGAATCGGAAGGTCACGTGCTGTTTCAAGTCAGTACCGATAAGCACTATGGCCAACTGTCCCACCGCAAATTGGACGACATGATTGCCGGTGCCAGTGAGCGCGTGGAAGAAGCCTCTTACAAAAAAGAACCTGCTGATTTTGTCTTGTGGAAACCCTCCACGGATGACCTGCCCGGCTGGGACAGCCCTTGGGGTCGAGGCCGCCCAGGTTGGCATATCGAATGCTCCGCCATGATCAATAAGCACCTGGGTAAGACTATTGATATTCATGGTGGTGGACAGGATCTTATTTTCCCCCACCATGAAAACGAAGTTGCCCAAGGCACTTGCTGCCACAGCGAAGGCGACCAGGCCTTTGTGAACTATTGGATGCACAACGGTTACTTGAATATCGACGGCGAAAAAATGTCGAAATCTTTAGGTAACTTTTTTACTGTGCGCGAACTGTTGGAGCTGTGGCCTGGAGAAGTGCTGCGCTACGGGTTGCTGAGTGCTCATTACCGTAAACCATTGGATTGGACCAAAGATCTGCTTTCCAGCGCCAAAAACAGCCTGGATCGTTTATACGGTGCATTGCGCGACGCCGAACTGGAAGTGGATGACAGCCTGCAACATTTCAAACTGGATGAGCTGGAACAGCATTTAATGGATGACCTTTCCACTCCCTTAGCGCTCTCCGTTTTACACAGCATCGCTGGTGATATCAATAAAGCCGATGGTGAAGAAAAGGCACACTTACAACGTTTATTGCGTAAAGCCGGTTCATTTATGGGCTTGCTGCAACAAGATGCGGACGCTTGGTTTAAGTGGCAGTCGGCCAGTGAAAACGATGGCATCAGCGATGACGAAATCGAAGCCCTGATTCAAGAACGCCAGGATGCCAAGCTAGCGAAGAACTACGGCCGCGCCGATGAAATTCGTGAAGAACTGAAACAACAAGGTATTGTGCTGGAAGATTCGCGGGAAGGAACACGCTGGACCAGGGAATGACCCTGGGCCAGCCTGGTTTTAATAACGCTGATGCTTGGTTAACGTGGCTTCCGTAACAGTGCCATCATAAGTGCCAGTAACACCAACCTGATAAATACTGCTTCCCTGCACGGCAAAATCTTCCATCGCATTATCCCTAACAATAATTCTATCACCCGTGCTGCCATCAGCTTTAAAGCGCTGAATAAAGCTATGCACCGTTTCTGAGCTGATGTATTCAGCCACGCCAAAATAACAGTCACGCTGCGTCGCTTTTAACATGGGATAATCCCATTCAGCGGCCTGAGATAGAATGCTTGTCTGCCAAGCCAAAGTGCCATCCAATTTCAAACTACTCACAAAAACACTTTTATTCTCGTCCGCATCCAAACCGAAATCCGTTAAGCTCACGCAGGCATTATCACCCTGAACGGATAACAGCACATGATCGGGCTCGCCGTCCTGTAATAGAAAGCGTGTCGATACCTGTAACAACTCATTCACGGTTACCCATTCAATTTCTTGCCCGACTTGAGTAATCAGCATTAATTGATAGCCTCGCACTGCTACACCGTGAAAACGGTCGAAAAGCAAATCGCTTGCCATTACGGAATCAATCAAGTTACCCGCACCATCAAACACTCGCAGCGTATCTTGAGATAACAAGACAATTGAATCTGTCCAAAAGGCCAATGCGCTGCTGCCTTTTATCACTTGCAACGGCCCGCCTGTGCTAAAGCGCCATAAAGCATTACCAAAGCGATCGAACACCTCCAACTTGCTACCGCCAGGGTCACTCACATATAGGTTTCCATCTGGGCCAAGTTTGATTTCCGCTTCAACATAACCGTATTGAGTAGACCAGCCATGAATGGGTGCTCCGCTAGCGTCAAATTTAAGCATAAGCGCAGGCGACGGATCAGATACTGCTTTAACCGCAAATAAGTTGCCATCAGCATCCTCAACCATGGACGCCGTACCCCACCTGAAAAATGATGCATCTTCATCGGCCAGAGAATATGGTTGATCCCACAGCAGCGAACCATCGCCACCATAGGCAGCCACAAACATTTCACCCTGATCCAAATTGCCAGACATATAAACCTTACCGCTGGGGCCAGGGTACACATCGCTTGCAAAACTGTAGTTATTGCGCCCCTGGTACACTTGCTGCCACTTCAACATCACACAAGCGGCAACGCCCAACGACAAAGCCAGCAAAAGGCTCCATTGCTTCACCCCAATTGGTCGATTTGTTGTCATAATTTCTTCCTTGTAATTGGTATAATAATTTTTGCAACCTCTTCAAAAAGCAGGCTGAACTAAAGAATAAACTATTGTATTGCCACGATTCTGTGACTGTCATCTCGATCTGTAATTGAGGGCTTCCTGTAGAAAAAATCAGCTATAATTAGCCTATGTATCTAATCCGGCGGGGGCAAACCAGGGACTGGTTGACGTGAAGCATTCGGGGCAGCGAACTCATCCTATACACAATCAGCTTAAGCATTGGCTGGTTTGGCTGTGCCTGTTATTCCTTCCTTTGACCCTTGCTGCAGAAACCAACCAATCGGCAACCATTACGGTATACCACTACAACCCTGAATCTTATAGTGGCCGTAGCTTGGTTTTAAAAAGCACATTTGATCGATATTTTGAAACCTCAAAGCTACTTCAAATGCAGCCGGTAGAAGAA
>JBFKSL010000042.1:0-13760 GCA_041626995.1 Ketobacter sp.
CGTAGTTTTTGCCCTTCGGAAGGAAACCACACCAGCCAGAGAGAAGAAACCGCCCAAAGCCACAATCAACATTGCCAATATCAAACACAAAGTCTCGCTTAAAGGCAACACATAGGTTTGCCGTGAAACCAGCCACATTATGACACCGATCAAGGTTGCCACTAACGGCGGCGGAATTTTATTTTCCAGTTTTTTCATTGTTATTTCGCTCTAATTAAGAGGGTAATCATATAACCGGCTATAACGAGGATAACCCATTTTTAAATCACTATGAAAAAGTGAAAAGCATTCAGCCTTAAATTCCATAGGTATAAATGCCCTGTTAATAAAAGATTGAACTATCTTTCTGTCATGATTTTTCTTACAGCGTACCAGAGTGACATGAGGCTTATATTTTCGCTTTTCAAGCTTAAAACCTTTTTCAACCAACCTTTCACCGATAATATTGTGTAGTTGCTCAAGCTCATTACTTTCCAGTACACCCGCCCACAAAGTTTTACTGCCCTCGCGCCCACTAAATGAACCCAACCGATCTATACGCACTTGAAACGAATTGAACTGTATCGAACAAAGAGCTTCATGAACCACATTAGCATCCGCCTCACCAAGAAAATGCAGAGTAATATGTAAATTGGCTCTTTCCACTAAACGCAACTGTGATTCAGGCGCTGGTTGGCATACCTCTAGCTGAAAACGGATATCTTCAGGAAGAGGGAAGCCAACAAATAGCCGCATAATGCCAATCCAACCGTAATTTTCTAAAGCGCTTAGTTAAGCACAGTTATGATTCCTGGGCTAGAATGATTAAATAAACCTCAATCTATGCCCTGGTAATTCCTTACCGGAATAATACCCCGCATTTAAATAGCCAAGGCCATATAAGAGCCCAAGAAATGAGTAGCGGTAATATCGTTTTGCAGATCCACAAGGATCTAGTAGCAGGAAGCCTGCAGCTGCCTTCTTTGCCTAAAGTTACCCTTAAGGTGAAAGAAGCGGTTGCCAATCCAAACCAGGATCTGGCACAGCTTTCCAAAATTGTGCAAACCGATCCTGCCTTCTGCGGCTATCTGGTCAACACCGCCAACTCCCCCTTATATCGAGGTGCAGGCGAACTGCATAATGTGCAGCAAGCATTAACGCGCCTGGGCATGAACAATACCCGAAACCTTGCCATAACCTATGCTACACGTACGTTATTTAAACCTCGCAAGCATGCCATTACCACTTGGCTAACGCCAATTTGGAAACAAAGCACCTTAGTGGCTGCGCTAGCTTACGTGATGGCAAAGCACAGTAAGCGCTTTGATCCAGACGAAGCTTTATTAGCAGGCTTGCTGCAAGATATTGGCACACTCCCCATTCTGGATAAAGCCGCACAGTACCCCGATTTAATGCACAATCAACAAGCTGTTAAAGAACTGCTAGACAAATACTCCGCTAAAATTGGCGCTGCAGTAATGCGACACTGGGGTATGTCAAAAGTATTTCAGGAAGTGGCTAAAAGCCGAGAAGACTGGATGCGCAAACACGATGGCGCCATGGATTTAGCAGACTTGGTTCTACTGGCGCGTATTCATAGTTATGTGGGTACACCCCATATGCAAAACTTGCCACGAATTAATGCGCTACCTGCCTTTGCAAAAGCAGACTTTGGTGAGCTAAGCCCAAGCCAAAGCTTTCAATTTATTGAAGAGGCGTCAGAAACCATTCGGGAAACTCAACGCAGTTTGGGCAACTAAACCCATAATAGCGTATCATTTATTTCTAACGCCTTTTCGATTTTATCAATCACTCACAGAAAAGGGTGTAAAGTTAGTATCACTATCATAGAAATCTTCCCCTTCTTTTTTCTTTAACCATGCCACCACTGCATAGGTCACTGGTGTCATAATCACTTCGATTGAAATTTTGAAGAAACAGTTAAATAGAATCACATAGAATAGCGTATTGTTCTCCCATACCCCATAGAACGCTATAGGATAAAAAATCAAACTATCGATGGCCTGCCCGCATACGGTAGAACCTATAGTTCGTGTCCATAAATGCTTTCCTTGGGTGATCAGCTTCATTTTCGCCATCACATAGGCATTGACAAAGTCCCCCACCCAGAAAGCCATGATAGACCCCACTACAATTCGCCAAGTATTGCCAAACACCGTTTCCAAGGACGATTGCAAGGCAACGTTAAAAGGCTCAGAACCAGAAACGGGCAAACGAATAATGATAGCACTCATAATAGAGGCAAATAGTATGGCAAAAAAGCCTGCCCATATGACCTTACGTGCTCGTGCATAACCATACACCTCAGTCAGCACATCACCAAAAATATAGCTAATGGGGAAAAATATATTGCCTGCGCCAAACACCAATACGCCACCAATCAGGGGCAACCAATTGAAATCTATTTCACTGACTTTGGCTGGACCGATTAGATTAGAGCAAAGCAAAACGGTAACAAAGCCCGCCATTAGATAATCATAGTAGCGATAATGGCGGTGGCGATTATGAGACGAACTAGTTGATTCCACGCAGGCTCCAGCATCAAATATAAGCAGAAAGAGTTGTCAGTAAGATCATACCAAACACTGGGCTCAGGTTGTATATTGCCTCAAGCTTTCTTGTTTTTCACAGGTCAAAACCATAACTGAAACTTACGGTGCTCCTAAAAGCCGATGGAAATCAATTACCACATGTAACATCCACTTTTATAGACTGGATGAGAAATCAAAATTCAATGAGGTTCCTGGCTCACCAATAAAATATCCTTGAAAGTTTCGAACACCGTAATTCCAAAGAGATGCAAATGCCTTAGGGTCTTCAATATATCCTGCAATAATTTCGCAATCTCGATCGAGCAGCTTTCTTAGCACCTCTGCTGAACCGGAGTCTCCCGATAACACCATAGAGACAAAGGGCTCACTTAGCTTAATTCTATCAACCCCTAATTCTTCTACAAGCAACTCAGTATGCTTGCCACCACACTTATCGAGCATAAAACCACAACCCAACTGATCCAATTTCTGTTTAAAACGCGCAATATCGGCTTGCATCTTTAATGCTTCCGATTCGATTAACGAAAACCTGAGCTTGTTCATATTTAAGTACCCAGGTCGTAACACCGACTCTTCCAACCAAGCCAAAAACTGAGGTTCCGTTTTAGGTGCATACAAAAGCCTTAAAATAAATTCAGTACTTTGAGTTAAGAATTTTGATTGCTTTACTACATCGATTGAGCATTTATTAATTATTGCCTTATTAAATGTATCTTTTAAATTGGTGTCGTTTAGCACATGAAAAAAGTCATCTGGATGAAGCACCGATTGACTATCGCCCATAACTCTACAAAAACACTCAAAAACTCTTTCGCCCCTTTCGTAATCAATAATGGGCTGATATAGCAATACTAACCGGCCCGCGCTCAATGATTTCGATAATACTTTTTTTAACGCTAAATCCCCAAGGCTTACGTGCTCCGGCTTCGAGCATTTGATTGCTTCATCGCTTTCTGCTGCTTGCTTGGCCAGGCTATCCACTTTCCATAACTCGGCATCCAGGCTTTCGACAGACTCTGTTAAGAAACTAACCCCTGCACAAGGCTCGATGGGCACCTTATCCCCATCAATCACCAATTCCTTTCCCGCCAACTCCCTTAACAACCTTTGAACAGCAGCCTCCGCTTTATCGCTTTCCGCTTCTTCGAAAACCAGAAGGTAATTAAAATCGGCCAAATCAACAAAGGGAACGCCACCCAAGAAATACTCTTTGATAGAAGACAGCAACTTTCTATTTAGTATATCAAGCTTGCTCAAACCAATTTTTTGACGAACATATTGCTCGTTCTTCAACATTACATTGGCCAAAGCATAACGGGACAAACCCTTTTCAGCCCTGGATATATACTTATCCAGTTGAGTAAAAAAATACTGCCTATCGCTCATTTGCTTAATGACATCTTCCTGATCAACACTCTTAAGCATTTGCCTTAGAGCCCTCGTCTTTCTTCGCGCGTCCTTAAGCTTCCCCTCCAATTGCCGTTCATTGATAGGCTTTAGCAGAACATCAAAGGCACCCTCATTCAATAAACTTTCACGTGTTTTGTCAGTTCGATCTGCCGTCATAAACAGGATCGACAAATAGAGGTATTTGGGATCTTGTTTGAGAATTTTTAAAATGTCATCCCCTCTCAGCTCAGGCATATTCAAATCCAAAAGAAGAATGTCCGGCCTGTGGGTTTCCAACATTCTTATAACATCAACTGATGAATTACTCTCAATAGTTTCATAACCGACTTCCGACAAAACAGTAGAAAGATAGGAAGTGATATTTTTATCATCGTCGATTAATAAAACCTTTTCTTTCGTGTTTATCTCAGCCGCCACCTCATCCAGCATACCCTTAAGCTCTACTGGGTCTAATGGCTTGGTAATATAAGCCACGCCGCCCGCTCTTACCGCTTTAAGCCTTGCATCTAAATCCGTTCGCGAGGACATAAAAGCAATGGGAACTTGCTTCACGCTTTGTCGATTAAGTTTGATAGCGGCATCTATTCCAGCAAACCCACCCTGAGGAAACACCACATCCAAGAGCACAAGGTCAGGAGAATGTTTCTTTACCAGGTATTCCAAGCGCTCGACATTGGCATCCTGTACAACGGTATTGCCCCACTGTTCGCAAACCAGTGCTAATAAAGACCCATTATTTACATCATCATCGACTATGAGAATTTTTAGATCTGAAGAAACATCATCATTTTTAAGAGTCGTTTCTGGTTGGACGGCTTGCGGAGCTGAAGTGTTTATTAACTCTTCGTGTTTATTTTATAACTGGTTACGTTGAACCTCATCAGGGATGCTTTGGATTATTAAGTAATCCCTGAGCTCTGCTTCCAAATCTGCAGACAACTCCGTTAAACGACTTAGGCCAAAACTGGAACCAGTACCTGCTAACTGATGAAGTTTTGCAATTAATTGCTCTAACTTGATATTTTTCCAACTTACACCACATAGAACACCCCAATCTTCCGATATATCGGCTAGCCGTTTTGGCAATTGCTCGTAATACTCGGCTTGAAGTTTGGCAAACTTACTCTGGAACTCAGGGCTGCGATCCATGCTGATTCCTGAAATGTGATTCGAACATTGGAATCAGTATAGCCAACGTTTAGAACTACAAAGCCAGGTAAAATGTCTATGGCAGGGGTTTAAATTGATTAGTTATCGACGGGGATGGACTGCCACCGATCGCTTATAGTGGCAATCCATACAAAACATGTAGAACGTCGTTAAGTTTTGCACACATACACGATCAACCCCGCATTCCTTCGCTTTCACTTTCACAGTTTTGCACCAAAAATTTCGCTTAATTTTGCACTATAAACCAAACAGTGCACTCAGTTTTACACTATTTAACCCCCGCTGTAATAAAGTGTATTTATAAACAACAGTACTTACCCATCCAGCTTTATGAGACATCTATTGTTCTTTGTTATTTCGATAGTCATTATTGTGCCATAACCAATCGATAGGCACAGCGATGCAATTCGGAGGTTTCAACGCCACGGCGTTGCTTCCACAGTAGATTAACACGCCGCCTTTAAAATTTTTACCGGCTTGATTTGCAAGACGATTAAGCCCTTCACCATCTTTGGCTTGAATGCTCGCGGCCTTTTTCACTTCTATACCCCAAACATTCCGCCCCTGCTCGACAACCAGATCTACTTCAACCTGATCTTTGTCGCGATAGTGACTGAAACGTAACTGCTCATCGAACCAACCGGCTTGCGCACGAATTTGTTGAATAACGAAGCTTTCGAGCACCGGACCAAAGTTGGTACTGAAATCATGCCAGTCGGATGCTTTTAAATTATTTAACGATGCCAGCAGACCACTATCACTCCAATGAATTTTTGGGGTTTTTATTAACCTCTTCGATTGGTTGTTGTGCCAAGGCGGTAAACGGTATAACAAAAACAAATTCTCCAAAATGCTAATGTATTTATCCGCTGTTTCACGTCGCATTTGCATTTCATTGGCAACGCCGTTCACGTTTAAAAGGTTGCCTGAGCGCAGCGCCAGCAGTTCGGCCAAACGTTGCAATTCATCTTCATCACGAATATTGGCAATGTCTTTTACGTCATGCTGAATAATGGTACCAAGGTATTGCTGAAACCACCGTCGTGCTCGCTGCGGGGTTCGTGCATTTGGCTCTGGATAGCCACCTACACAAATTCGATCAGCGACATCACTTAATTCACTTTGTACCGACTTCATACGCGGTTTTAATTCTTGGTTTAATAACAGCGATAAAAACTTGGGTTTAACCCCTTCTTTTTCAGCTTCGGTAAGGGGCTGGAGTTGCAGTATTTCTATACGGCCGGCGAGGGACTCTTTTACCTGCGGCAATAGTAATAAATTTGCCGAGCCCGTTAGTAAAAATCGACCTGGCTTGCGATTGCGATCTACTTCCGCCTTGATAGCAAGTAGCAACTCCGGCACTCGCTGTACCTCATCTAAGGTCACGCGTTCAGGAAGACTCTGTACAAAGCCAGTTGGATCTTGCTGAACGGCAAGCAAGGTAGTGTGGTCGTCAAAGGTAAAGTAACTGCGCTTAGAATCTAGCTGCTGGCAGAGGGTTGATTTGCCGACTTGCCGAGGCCCTAGCAGACAAACAACTGGGGTGTCTTGTAGGGCTTCTGATACTCGAGATTGAAGGTACCTGGGGTAAAGTTCCATTATGTAGGCTTCTTAGTGACGTCCAATTGCCGCCTATAATGACGGCTAATTGTCTATTTGTCCATCGTCCATTTGCCTACCTCGGAATCGTCCAGTTAGCTACTGAACAGTCGAATACTTGGTCAATAGCCAGCATAACTCTATGAAGCTGCTTCCAGCTCAGGGCAGATTTTCTAATTTGTGCCGAAGTAAATGACAGATTGTGCCAAACTAAAAGAATTCCCAGAAAAACAATCAAATTACCGCCAAATTCCCCTTAGTCTCTAGCCATTGCTTACGATCCCCAGCTCTTTTCTTCGCCAAAAGAAGATCCATGGCTTCGTTAGTATCATCACCTGGTTCTACAACTAACTGCACTAAACGACGAGTTTCCGTCGCCATAGTGGTCTCGCGCAGCTGCATTGGGTTCATCTCACCCAAACCTTTAAAACGAGTCACTTGTATATTGCCGCGTTTTTTCTCTGCCTTGATGCGGTCCATAATGCCCTGCTTTTCATCTTCATCCAGGGCGTAGTAAACGTCTTTTGCCACATCGATTCGATACAAGGGCGGCATAGCCACATAAACGTGACCGGCTAATACTAACGGGCGGAAATGGCGTACGAACAAAGCACACAACAGCGTAGCGATATGCAAACCATCAGAATCCGCATCGGCCAGTATGCAAACTTTGTGATAGCGCAGCTGGCTTAGATCATCAGAACCAGGCTCCAAACCAATAGCCACGGAGATATCGTGCACTTCTTGCGATCCCAATATTTCACCGGAATCCACTTCCCAGGTATTCAATATTTTTCCACGCAGTGGCATAACGGCTTGGAATTCACGATCGCGAGCTTGCTTAGCGGAACCTCCTGCTGAATCCCCTTCCACTAAAAATAATTCGGTGCGTTCTGATTCCTGGCTGGAACAGTCGGCTAACTTTCCTGGCAATGCGGGGCCGCTGGTCACTTTTTTACGTACAACTTTTTTACTGGCACGCATACGCTTTTGTGCGTTGCTAACCGCCATGTCTGCCAGGGCATCACCTTCTGCAGTGTGTTGATGCAACCATAAGCTGAAAGCATCTTTTACCACGCCGGAAACAAATGCCGCCGTTTGCCGCGAAGACAATTTTTCTTTGGTTTGCCCGGCGAACTGCGGGTCTTGCATTTTAATGGAGAGAATGTAAGTACATTTATCCCACACATCATCAGCGGTGAGTTTAACGCCACGAGGTAACAGGTTGCGGTTTTCACAATACTCGCGCATGGCTTCCAATAAACCTGAGCGCAACCCGTTCACATGGGTGCCGCCTTGCGCTGTGGGAATCAAGTTCACGTAGCTTTCTGTTACCACTTCGCCGCCTTCCGGCAACCATTGCACTGCCCAGTCTGCGGCTTCGGTGTCGGCGCTCATTGCTCCAACAAAGGGTTCTTCTGGCAACAACGTCCAGCCACGGTTAGCGGCTAGAAGATAATCTTTTAATCCATCTTCGTAATGCCACTCATGTACTTCATCATTAATTTTATCGACGAATTTTACATATAGGCCAGGGCACAATACGGCTTTTGCTCGCAACAAGTGCGACAAACGAGGCACGGAATATTTTGCTGAATCAAAATATTTTGGATCCGCCATAAAGCGCAGCGAGGTGCCAGTATTGCGCTTTCCACAGGTATCGATGATTTCCAGGTCGCTGGCTTTTTCTCCGTCTTTAAAACCCATGCGATAAACATTGCCGTCGCGGCGAATAGTGACCTCTAACATTTTTGAAAGGGCGTTCACCACCGACACCCCAACGCCGTGCAAACCGCCGGAGAATTGATAATTCTTGTTAGAAAACTTTCCCCCCGCATGCAACGTGCAAAGAATCACTTCCACACCGGGTAGGCCTTTTTCAGGATGGAGATCCACAGGCATGCCGCGGCCATCATCACTCACTTCTAATGAACCATCTTTATAGAGCACTACTTCGATTTTACTGGCGTGACCTGCCAACGCCTCATCTACGCTGTTGTCGATAACTTCTTGCGCCAGATGGTTGGGGCGCTGGGTATCGGTGTACATTCCGGGGCGTTTGCGTACCGGATCGAGGCCACTTAAGACTTCAATGGATTCGGAAGTGTAGTTGTCTGCTGCCATGTTTTATGCGATTCCAAAAAACGTAAAGATTGTTTCAATATGGTTTTCAAAGCCATCAAATCCATGGGAGCCGCCCTGCTCTACGATTTGCTGGCTATGTGCGTATTTTTCTATGCCTTGATGATAGTCCAATACTTCATCGGCGGTTTGGGTGAGTAACAGGTAGCGTTCCGGCTTGGTCAGTTGCTCGACATCCAATTCCTTGAGCACTTCTAGATGCTGTTTGGTGAAGGTGTATTTTTCCCCGGTATAAATATTTTCATTTTCCCCTAGATAGTCTTTTAGCAGTTCATAGGGACGTACAGCTGGGTTGATTAGCACCAACGGTAGATCGTATTGCTCCGCCAGCCAAGTGCCGTAAAAGCCACCCATAGAACTGCCCACTAAACCAATGGGGCCGGGCAAGCAGGCTTCCACTTCTGCTTTAAGAATGTCGATGCTGCGCCGAGGGTCGTAAGGTAAAGTCGGCACATGGTATTGCACGGCCTGTTTCCCCGCTAATGCCTGCTGTAAAACACGCGCTTTGGCGGATTTTGGGGAGCTGTTAAAGCCGTGAATATAAAAGAGATGGAACGGTTGTGTTGGTTGAATCATAGGGCAAGGCTAATAGCCCTTAACACTATAATCAACCTCAAATTCCACGCCGGTCACGCGGGAGACGCCGGTTTCGATTTTTCCGTTGGAGTGCAGGTGAATCCAGCGATAGCCGGGGCTTTCTTTGTCCACGGCAAATTCCTGGCTTTGCGGCATAAATTGCACACAGGTGGATGGCACAGACATTAACTGCACACCATTGCGCAGGGTTTCAAATACCTGGTGCACGTGGCCCCAGATGATACTGCGCACATTGTTGAATTGGTCTACGACCTTGAAGAATTCATCGGCGTTGCCCACGATTTGCTGGTCTAACCAGTAACTACCCACGGGCACCGGCTGGTGGTGCAAAGCAATCAAGACATGCTTTCCGGTACAGGCTTGTAGCGACTGTTGCAGAAATTCCAGTTCTGACTGAGCGAAGTTACCTGGCACTTTGCCACGAATGGTGGAATCCAGCATGATGATTTGCCATGGGCCCTGATCAATCACGCAAGGGCTCATGCGCTGGGCGGCCTGATGGTTGGCCATGATGTCGGTGAGGTCGTGATTTCCCGGCAGCCAATACACAGGGCAGCTGAACTGTTCCATGGATTGATGAAAACGAGCATAGGATTCGCTACTGCCATCCTGGGATAGATCACCAGTGGCCAATACCAGATCGATGTTGGGCTGCTCCGCTTCGATTAGCTCCATTACCTGCGCCAGGCTGTGTTCTGTATTCAGCCCGAGCAACTTTCCTTCCGTATCTTTAAACAAGTGGCAATCGGAAAGCTGCACTATTCGAATGGGAGTTTGAATTGCTTCTTCGACCAAGGGTCAATCCATAATTTCTCGTTGTTAATCAAGGCCATCCCATAAATGGCCCATTTGCTACCATTCTGATCAGTATAACGGGTTTTAAGCAACTTAGGGTGTTCTGATAGGCAAATTTCCATTTCGTGACGTGTGAATATTCACATTTGGCCAAACTGTGACCAGCCTCTCATTTTACACCTGCACCAGTGCGCGGCCGGAACGCAAACAGAATTCCAGCCACTCGCCAAGAAAACGATTTAGCTGTGCCTTTTCATCTGGCTGGAACATTTTGTCGTTGGGATAGGTATAGGATTGGCGAATGTAGCGGTTGCGCTGAAAGGACAACACCTCGGCCATATTGGCATCGTGATACAAACGCACGGTGATGGTGGGCTTGGGCACCCAATCATCGAGCAGGGATTCTTGCGCTACGGCCAAGGTGGTGGTGTATTTGGCACGCTCTACCACACGGATGCTGACTTGCTTAAGCTGGTCGGTATTGGCATCCACCCCGAAGCACCATTCATCCTGCTGATCCAGTTCTGGCAACAGGCGCATCATGCGATGGTAATTTACCTCGCAGTCACTAATCAGGCGCTTTAAATTGGGGACGTAGTTTTTTACTGCCATTTCTCCTGCAACCGTTTGTAGTTCATCTGCAACCACTGCAAGGCGATGATAGTGGCGGCATTGTGTATGTAGTTTTCCTGCATGATGTGCATGGCTTCTTCACGGGAAAACACCTGCACCCATATATCTTCGCCTTCTTCTGCCAGCCCATGCACACCGCCAACGCCCGTGGAATCCACTCCGCCACAGTAGAGGTGCAGCTTTTCGTTGCAACCACCAGGGCTGGGGTAGTAATCAATGATGTATTCAAAATCCAATACATCACTTCCGCTTTCTTCGATGGCTTCCCGGTGCAGCACATCTTCCGGCGTTTCGCCGTCTTCGACAATGCCCGCCACCAGCTCTAATTGCCATGGCCCTTCATGGGCATCCAGGGCACCGATGCGAAACTGCTCCAACAGCACCACCGCATCTTTGTAGGGATCGTATAGCAGCACCCCTACCGCCGGCCTTCGATCAAGGCACTCTCGTGTTAACACCGGGCTCCAACCACCTTCTATAAGACGGTGCTTGATTTTATATCGGTGCATGTTGAAAAAGCCTTGGTACACGGTGGCTTTTTCAACTACTTCCACATCTTCCGATGAAAAGCAGGGTCCTTCCTTTAAATCCATGGGTTTACCTATAATTCTTTGGTACTACAACGCAGTGCTGCGCCTTACCTTAAGGCTAGTCAGAAACCGGCTTGGCCTCAATGGAAGACTGGCTACTATTTTTGCAACCAGCCTATTGACTTCAAACTTTCTTATATATTTCAGCACCTTGGGCTTTGAACTCTTGCGCTTTTTCGAACATGCCCTGCTCTGCTTCCTGTTGTGGGTTCTCACCTTGTTGCTGACCAGCCTCAAGGCCCGCAGCATAGTCACGCACGTCTTGTGTGATCTTCATGGAGCAGAATTTTGGGCCACACATGGAGCAGAAATGGGCCACTTTGTGAGCATCTTTAGGCAGGGTTTCGTCGTGGTAGGCCCTTGCTGTGTCAGGGTCGAGGGCCAGGTTGAACTGATCTTCCCAGCGGAATTCGAAGCGGGCTTTGGACATGGCATTATCGCGAATTTGGGCACCAGGGTGGCCTTTTGCCAAATCGGCCGCATGGGCAGCGATTTTGTAGGCCATCAAGCCTTCTTTAACGTCTTCTTTATTAGGCAGGCCAAGATGCTCTTTTGGCGTTACGTAGCAAAGCATGGCGGTACCATACCAGCCAATCATAGCAGCACCGATACCCGAGGTGATGTGGTCGTAGCCAGGTGCGATGTCGGTGGTCAGTGGGCCCAAGGTATAAAAAGGCGCGCCATGACAATGCTTGAGCTGCTCGTCCATGTTTTCTTTGATCATGTGCATGGGCACATGGCCAGGGCCTTCGATCATGACTTGAGCACTATGCTCCCAGGCTTTTTGGGTAAGCTCGCCCAGGGTGTGCAATTCGCCAAACTGGGCTTCATCGTTGGCGTCTGCCAAGGAGCCCGGACGCAGGCCATCACCCAATGAAAAGGTAACATCATAGGCGGTCATGATTTCGCAAATTTCATCAAAATGGGTGTAAAGGAAGTTTTCCTTGTGGTGAGCCAGGCACCATTTCGCCAGGATGGAGCCGCCCCGAGATACGATTCCGGTTAAACGGTTAGCGGTAAGCGGTACGTAGCGCAACAACACACCGGCGTGGATGGTGAAGTAATCCACGCCCTGCTCGGCCTGTTCAATCAGCGTATCTCGGTAGATATCCCAGGTAAGCTCTTCCGGCACACCATCTACTTTTTCCAACGCCTGATAGATAGGCACGGTGCCAATGGGTACTGGGGAATTTCGCACAATCCATTCGCGAGTTTCATGAATGTTTTTACCGGTGGACAGATCCATTACGGTGTCTGCACCCCAGCGGGTGGACCAGGTCATTTTCGCCACTTCTTCTTCAATAGATGAAGAGACAGCGGAGTTACCGATATTAGCGTTCACTTTCACCAGGAAATTTCTGCCCAGAATGGCGGGCTCCAGCTCCACGTGATTGATGTTGGCAGGAATAACCGCGCGACCTTCTGCCACTTCCTGACGTACAAATTCCGGGGTAATTTCATCGGGAATTTTTGCACCGAATGGCTGGCCCGGGTGCTGCTGCATGGTCACGCCCGCCTCTTTGGCGGCATGCAATTTCATGTTTTCGCGAATCGCCACAAACTCCATTTCATCCGTGATAATGCCTTTGCGGGCGTAGTACATCTGGCTGACATTGGCGCCGGATCTGGCTTTGATTGGGGCTTTTAGGTGATCGAAGCGCAAGTTAGCCAACATGGGGTCATTTTTGCGGCGTTGGCCATAGGCGGAACTGAGATCAGTTAGCTGCTCAGTATCATTGCGGCGTTCGACCCACCCCTGACGAATGGGTTGTAAACCCTTACGTACATCAATGCTGACACTGGGATCGGAATAGGCACCAGAGGTGTCGTATACGTACACCGGCGGATTCTTTTCGCCACCAAAATCTGTGGGCGTATCGGTAAGCGTGATTTCGCGCATGGGCACCTGAATATCTTCCTTGCTTCCCTGGATATAGACTTTGCGGGAATTGGGGAAAGGCTGAACTGATGCTTCGTCAACCTTGGCTCGTTGGCTCAGAAAATCGTCGGTGTAGGCGCTCATGATGTACTCTTTGTTTTATCTATTGAATGCAATAAAACCCGCATTTTTTCGGGGTTTTAAGTGAGATGTGTATGCGTGATTAAGGGTTAGAACTATAACCAGTGAGGAGGGGTGCGGCAACTTAAGTTTAGTCGATCAAAGCGCGAATTAAGTAAAACAGGCGATCTACTGCACCACGATTCTCGTCAACAACCCGTTTACCCCGTTGCGCCAAACCAATGCGCTTGGCGCGATCATCAAACAGGTCAA
>JBFKSL010000043.1:0-13626 GCA_041626995.1 Ketobacter sp.
CATTTTTTCTCGCCGTTTTACGTTTTCGAATAGTCTGATTTGGGACATTTTTTCTCGCCGTTTTACGTTTTCGAATAGTCTGATTTGGGACATTTTTTCTCGCCGTTTTACGTTTTCGAATAGTCTGATTTTGAGCCAAAAAAATCGGGCTCTTTGTTAACGTAAGATTACGTCTGTTTTCTCACCACTTTTGGCCGCCTCATAGGCCTCATTGTTCCAAATTGTTTGGCCAAATCTTCAGATATCGGTTTGGTTTCTGATGGTTTCATATTTTTGCATCCCGTTGAACATTTGAACGAAATCATCTCAATCGCCCTTCTAGTAGATTTCCACATTCTGCGCGCCATTCTCTCCTCAACGCCTAATAGCTCTTGCATTCTTTTGTTGTGCAAATCACGCTCGTGTCCCTCGGCATTCTTGCGTATCTCCATCTCGGCCCATGTAAGGTGTTGTTTGTTTATTTGTACATGAAATAGTTTTGTGCGATTGTCAATTTCTAATCCGCATTCGCATTCAATCATTGTGCCAACTGTACGAAAAGCTAATCGGTCGCAACATGCTGAGATATTGCGGTTTAGCACCGGGTTGAGAAGGTCAATCCAATATTGTTCGCGTATTCGCAATTCACGCCGTTTTGAGCATGGCCAAGGTTCAATAACATGGATTTTCAAATGTTGCCAACCAATAGCATCGTAGTGAGCTTTGACTCCTGGAACTGGAGTAATCTTATGTTGATAAAATCGTTTGGCCTTTGTGGTTGCTGTGCTGCCGACATACAAATAGTCATCGATATCGTTGTAAAGGCAATACACAATGGCATTTTTGTAGTCAACTCGGCCTCTTCTGTCGGACATCTGTTTTTGTTCTGATAATAATCTGATTTGTTATATAACTGACAGCCATTATCCTTAATACATTTCACATTGGCCAATGTTTTTTCTTCTTTGCCACAGAACATTTTACACCTTACACCCAAGACTTTTTCATTTCGCGTCTAACGCGTCTAAGGCGTCTACGGTTATATTATAAGGGCTTATACTATGATTAGGGCGCTATATGATAGATGACGCGTGACAAATGGCGTCTAAAATGGCGTCTAAGGCGTCTAGACGCGTCTAAAAATGGCGTCTAGTTGCATGCAAAGGGCCTATATGTCCATTGGGCTGTTATTCTTGCCATTGGCCAATGTTAAACAGTTTAACATAAACATAAACATGTTACACCTGACAAAAAACACTTTTTCATTTGGCGTCCTTCGCGTCCCAGGCGTCCCGCCCTCAAATATAAAAGGATATTGTATGATTGGGGTGCTATAGATGAGAAGACGCGTTCCGGATGGCGTCCCGGATGGCGTCCCCGATGAAATATGGCGTCCCGATGGCGTCCCCGATGAGTATGTGGGCTCTATATGTGTATTGGCTTGTTACTGTGTGGGTGCCCGATTATATGGGCGGCATTGGAGCCTTTAAGCGGCTGGGCCTGTTAGATTTCTGTGTGTAGATAAACTGTCCTTTTATGGGGCGGTTAGCATATAGGCAGTTATCTGTGTGTAATGGCCTGTTAGATTTCTGTGTATGGATCATTTTCCTGAGATCTCAGGAATATTATTATGGGTGAGATTTATGACGGAGAGTCAATTTCGGTTCGAACCGAAAATGGATTCTATGGTAAGGATTATGAGTGTAATGGGCAAGGGGGGCGCGTTGTTGGTGTTCGCATTAAAAAATAAATAGTCAATGTATATATTCCGAAATGGATGACCGTTGCAAGTGCCAAGCTGTCTTTACCCATACTTATCGGAAATGTGTGAGCTGCGGCTATGTTGGTGCCGTTGACAATTTCCCAATATCGCTTGAATACCACTGTTGTATTTTTATTTGTTTAATAGATTGGCTCGATATAAAAGATATCGAGGAACTGTTGCAATTCGATCCGCAGCTAATAGATGTTTATGTAAAGCGCAACGATGAAAGAGATTAATGATGTGTACACGGCCCCTTCGCAAACTGTAGCGCCTTTAATCAACATTCCCATTGAAAACATAGCTACCATCAGCGACGACATACATAGTAAATAAAACGGTGTGCTTTTGTCGCTACATCTGTTGCAATATTTTTTTTGGTCAGGTATATTCGCAACTATGCTTTCATGAAATGTCACTGATGGCCTTCTGGATGATGGTGGATTTGGCTCGCAAAATGAATCAGCACGCGGCCTTCTTTTTTGAGATATTGGGGTAACGACGGGCTTCATATAACTATCGCGCGGGGCAAAAGCAGCGCTATATGGTATTCCGTCGTATATATCTCGACTTACCGCAGTAACATCCAACGCGTCGGGCACTTGGGGATTCAACTTAAATTCGCTAGGCTGTTGCGTTGGCGAAGTTGGTAGTAGCATGTTCCCCATTATATAATATCGTATTTTTTTAACAGCAGCCGAAACAAATACATCGTGCTCTATCAGATCTGATTTCATGCAGTCTCCCAGAGTCCGCCAAGTTAATTAAATGCGCAACGGTGTCCTTATGGATCGCATCAAGAAAGTCATATTCGGGCAACTCATTCAATAGCGACACAGTCAACTCTCGTTTCAGCCACACAGGGCTTTGGCCGGCATGGTTACAAACGATACTATACAGTTCGTAAACCACCAATAGATAATTACCCGGAGTTAACTTGGTTTTTATTTTTTGTAGCATTTTCCTTAATTGCTTCGGCGACCTATTAACATATATTTGCTTATAACTTTTGCCTTCTCTGGCGCTATTGCTTGTGTCTTCGTCCGACATGGCTATATATTATTGAAGAAGAATATCCTTATTTGTTTTATCAAGTACCCTAATTCCGTCCTTGCCGCACCTAAGCAATAATAGCTTCTTATACGCGTTGTCCAGTGTATCACAAACATAGCTCTCAGTGAACTCATACGCTGAATAGTAGCTCAAAGTCAGTGTTATAAGCCAGATAGGCCCAACTTCTTTTATCTCCGCGCGTACAAATCGCCGATTAAGAGGCATGGCGGCCTATATGGATACGTTTATTTTTTTCTCATCAAATAGAATTAGCTGAGTGAAAACCAGCCACGTTCCACTTCACCCTCATCTTTTTTTTCCTCGTCTTTTAGCGCATGTGTTGTTTTAAAAGTCGGTGGGTTATCAATCGAGAAGTTGACCAGGATTCGCTTTACTACCAACGAAAGATGCGTTACAGAGACACTGATATTTGCGACACTTGCGTCAGCTAATCGTATGTCTACAATATCGCCTGCGAATAGAGCTTGTATGTGATTCACACTTCTGTTGCTGTCAACATCTTTCAAATCGCTAGTACTCGTATATGTCACACACACACCATTTACATAGATACAAAGGTCGTATGTACCGTTGGCGTTCGCCAGGAAAGAACCCTCTACATTGATTTCATATATTCCATCAAAATCAACAACAATCGAGTTTACTGAGCTGGTTGTGTTATAAGCATATGCCCGAGCGATATCAAAATTGTTAATCGTGATATTACCAGTGGGCGAGGGTACTACATACGATGGCGGGGTTACTTTGTCATTAAATACAGCGTAACCATAGGCTGATTGGTAGGTGTCCTGTAGGATGTTACTCCATGCTGTGATCCCCCCGTCGCCAACAATGCTGCCGGTTGGTCTAAGGTCGCCAGTCACATGCAACTCATTGTTAATAGTCATACAAGCGCTAGGACATGCGGTTGCTGATGTGAAACTTAGTTCGTTTATTTGGCATGCGTATCTGTTATCTGTTCCACCATAAGATCCCCCGACCTTTGATACAACTAGTCGAAGATATGAACCCGTTTGACCCGACACAGTTGGTGTAAATGTTTGAGTTTGTACTACGTGAACTTCCCAGGGCTGATCTACTTTTTCATCAATCTCAGTCCAATTGGTGCCATCGGATGATATAAATAATTTCCAACTCGACGGAGTCAGCCGTCCTCCAACGATCATCCTTTGGGATATACTATAGTCCGCTACTTCAATATCAAAGGGAAGTTGTAATTGAATCCATTCACCAGGATATCCTGCTGTTGGTGGATTTGGTCCCGTATAAACGCCAGTGGTGCTATTATATAGATTAATATTGGTTGACCAGATCTCTGGATCAGCTAAATTATCGTCAAAGGCTTTCCATTCTGGGTTTCCAGCTAGAGTGTTTGAAGCTGAAACAATAAATGTGCCGTCCGTGTTGACCAGGGTGTTGCTTGTCATTGTGGGTGGCAGTATTTGGCTGATCGTTGAGTCTGTCTGTATCTGTGCTAAATTCAACACTTGGTCAGAGGTAGCACTGTATGTAAGTGTATTGCTATTAGTTTCATTACTAATTAGCAATGATGTGATGTTCGCCAATGGTGCCGTAAGCCCACCACCCAAATACATGTTTCCTGTTGGACGTAAGTCGCCAGTCACATGTAATTCATTGTTAATAGTCATACAGGCTGCGGGGCATTGGGATGCCGATGTGAAACTTAGTTCGTTTATTTGACATGCGTATTTATTATCTGTTCCGCCATAGGATCCCCCGACCTTTGACACAACTAATCGAAGATATGAACCCGTTTGTCCTGTCACGGCGGGTGTAAAGGTTTGAGTTTGTGTTCCATTAATTTCCCAAGGTTGATCTATTTTTTCATCAATCTCAGTCCAATTGGTACCGTCGGTCGATATAAAGAGTTTCCAACTCGATGGAGTCAGCCGTCCTTCAATGCCTAACCTTTGTGATATACTGTAGTCCGCTACTTCAATATCAAAGGGGAGTTGCAACTGAATCCACTCACCTGAGTAACCTGCTGTCGGTGGGGTCGAGCCAGTATAAACGCCTGTGGTGCTATTATATAGATTAACATTGGTTGACCAGTGTTCTAGATCAGCTAGACTATCGTCAAAGGCTTTCCATACTGGCTCATTTCCACTAAGAACACTTGAAGCTGAAACAGTAAATGTGCCATCTGTGTTAACTAGAGTGTTGCTTGTCATTGTAGGTGGCAGTATTTGGCTGATCGCTGAGTCTGTCTGTATTTGTGCTAAGTCAAGCGTTTGGTCGGAGGTAGCACTGTATGTGAGCGTGTTGTTATTCGTGGCGTTCTTGATCTTGAGTGTTTTGATGTCCATTGTGTCAACTTCGCTGGGCGGTGCGCTAGGTGGAATAGTGATGCCTTGCTGGACTACGATGGGCTGATTAAATGTGATTTCTGTTACGCTCGGCTCGGCCTCGATTGCTGTACATTTAATGGTTGCTGTGGTGATCTCGTTTGCGTTGATTACCGTGGGGCTTACAACTGCCGGGCTATTTTTTGTAGAAGAACTATCTACGGGCGGGGGTGGATTGCTCAAGATGATTGATCCTGCCAAGTAGAGATCCTTGAATTGTTTGTTTGCAGTTCCCAAATCACAGCCATCAACACTGGGACCCGTCCCAGCGCCATTAACACCCGGTTTGATACATTTTATTGTGTTGGGTTGAAAGCCGCTCCCAATGACCATATGTTGATCTTCGTCCGATGAAGCATTATATCCGATGGCTGCTCTGTAGTTAGCCCCAGTGGTGTTTACATTTGCACCTCGACCTATGATTGTATTCCATGATCCGGTTTCAATAGTCCCACCTGCCACATAACCAAGACATACATTTTCAGAACCCGTCGTAATAGCAGTTCCAGCGAAACCGCCTAGCAGTGTGTTAAAGTGTCCTATGTTTGCAGAAACACCATTTCCATATCCCGCGGAAGATCCTATAACCGTGTTGTAATTACCCGATTGGAACTCTCCTGCTCCATTTCCAATGCATACATTGTTGCTATTATTGATAATACTTTTACCGGCCGTTGATCCGATCAGGATGTTGAAGTCGCCATTGTTCAAATTACCACCAGTAAAAGTGCCAATGGCAATGTTATTGATAGCTCCTGTGTCCAATGAAGGAGCTGCTCCATTTCCAACAACGTAATTATTATTGCCACCAAGCCC
Organism: Ketobacter sp.; assembly: GCA_041626995.1. Classification (GTDB taxonomy): domain Bacteria; phylum Pseudomonadota; class Gammaproteobacteria; order Pseudomonadales; family Ketobacteraceae; genus Ketobacter. Next base: position 5,998 of record JBFKSL010000043.1, read on the forward strand.
CGTTTTGACGATTAGACCATTAACGCCATTGTCCTTATATTTGTGCCCACTAGAAATATTAACATTGGTGTAAAATTCACTATCATCTGCGTTTATTAATAGCTTGGACTGCCCACCGGCGGACAAACCGACAATATCGGCACCTCCTGAATAGAGCCCGGTATCTGTGTCTGTTTTGAATGTGATTGATGGGGCTGCTGCCGTTCCTGACGATGCTAAAAACTTAGCTGCATCAACATCATTGGTGAATACTGATTTGGTGCCGTCGATTAATAGCTTGGATAGTCCGTTGACAGCTACCCCAAGAATATCAGCGCCTCCTGAATAGAGCCCAGTGTTTGTGTCTGTTTTGAAGGTGATTGATGGAGCCGCGGCTGATCCGGCAGTTGATTGAAAGACCCCATCATCAACTATCAGATTGCCCGACGAATCTATTTTAACAGTTTTGGCTGATGCTTGGGTGTTTGTTCTTAAAAATATAGAATTACCCGCAGGATAATGATTAATGGTGAGTCCACCTTGCCCTATGTTTCCAATGATGGTATCGTTCCAATTTCCCGCTAATCCCTTGATTGTCATGTTGCCGCGTATGTTCGTTTGGTCTGTGTTATCAGTGTCTACTATGGTTAAGTTTGGCGAAGTATTGCTGATTTCTATATTTTTTGCGTTTATGTCTGTGGTAAAAGTCGTTTCGTTTGTGATTTCATCAAGGGTTATGCCTTCAAGACCGGATATAATGGAGATACCGCCATTTGATACATTGTTGCGTAGTGTAAGTTGTCCTGCCACCAGTTGAAGATCTGCGGCAGAATTGCCGGCATTATCAGCGAATGTAAGTGTTCCTTTTGCGGCTGCAATTGTGGCCGCATCTGTTGCTTTTAAAGTCAGGCTTGGTTCGTTAGCTACAGTGTCGTTGATGCTTAGCCCTTTGAAATTAACGCTATCGTTTGTATTGAGCGACTGGTCAAAGTTAGAGCCCGACACGAAAAAGGAACAACTGATGTTTTCATTCAATGTGAAGGGCGGCGCTTGCGTTTCTTGCTTAAATGTAACATTCAGTGAAAAATAGGTTGCATTATCTGTGCTGCTTTGAACGGTATAGAATTTGTTGTTGGCTTGTGTTGAGTCTTGGAAATATATACCATCTCCGATACCGAATTGCTCAAATATAGGGCGATAACTATTGTTGTTGTCATCTAGTATAGATATGTGAATGGTTGTCACAGCCGCAGGGGTTGCGTTGTTGAATTTAAAATAACCGTCAGCGGGTGCGCCAACGATTGTTGTATCGAATTTCCAAACTGAAAGCGATACCCCGCCACCCCCCAACGACACCTCATTGCCAAACGAGTCCTTGAAGTACAGCTTATCAGTTTTACTATAAAGGCGGACATTGCCGAGATCTGGAGGGTCGGGCGCAGGATTTTGGTCGATAAGGTCGAGGCATGGTTTCTCTTTGAGTTGTGTGCTGAGCCCAACTATATTGTTGATTGTAACAGTAGCAGAGATTGGACTTAAGAAATTGTCCGCTGTGGAAAATTGAGCCATGATAGTCTTCACACACCGGCTATATATTCAATGCAAAAAATATGGTGGATGGAAATATAAATTCAAGTGCTACTCAAATTCGCATAGCTTCAGCCACGCCGTATTGTTTTAAGAATATCAAAAAGCTAAGAGACCTCTGTCCGCAATCATTCTGTTTCTTTTTCTGCTCTGCATCTCTATCTGTGTCTGCATATTTATAGCCGATTTGTTTAATGAAATGTGGCAATATACGCGATGATGACCGGCCAAAGGAGTCATAAATTATGAATTTCTTATTTACATATGCTACCCCGACCCAATGTGACCCACCAGACGCAGCCTTGTCAAGATTGAGGATAAAAACATCGCCGTTGGAAAGATTATTCGGGTGCCTATCTTGGGGAAATGTACCACGGTATGCCTGACCTAATACGGATTTGCCAACTGTTGTAAGTTGTTTGGCATAAGTTATTCCGCGTCCTAGGCGTTTATACATTTGATTGAGAATTACATTATAGCGAGTCATGATATCGGTTTCTAGTATGTTATCGCTGGCGCCCGAAGAACCCTTTTTTTTGAACCACCTCTTCCGGCGAGGTATAGAGCACCACCCAAATTTCCACCACGAGTTGTGCGTCGACGTCTTCTAATAACTCGCCTCTTACGCTTGCCGTACCCAAGTTGTCCTGCAAGACTTCCCACGGTCCCTGCATAGGGTATACCAAAGAAACTAGCCGCTTTTGCGCCGCGACTAATAGCCTTCGTCTTTCGCAAAAACCGATTGGCATTCCGCCCGAAACGCTTCAAACTATCCCAAAAGTTTCCACCCCTTTGCTTACGATACCGCACAACGGCCCTTCTTGCGGTCTTGCTTTTACGAGACATCGGGGCACGTCGTCGCCTTGATTGAGATCTTTTGATTGGCATCTTGTGAAGTGACAATCTTGATACGAGGGTGTATATAGTGATGTGAAAAAAATATGGCGGCGATAAATATTGTCTGAATACATGTTACCTGATATCGTTGAATATAAGCCTTTAATTTACACTGAGAGCGTACTTACCTGTACGACGCGCCCTGACTGCGTACTTACTTGCGCGACTCTTCTGTATAATGCTGCGAGCATAATATTCGCGTTTGATTGCAAGGCGGTGTGTGTAAGCTGGAGCTGGACGTGTGTGCTTTTATCTTGTCTGTCTCTTAAAAAGCTGTACATAATGTATGGCCCCCTTTCAACCCACTCGGTTAGTGTTTCCCCGCAACCGCCTTCATTGAACGCTAAACCATTTTCCGCCATGGTGTCCAAATAGCGTTGATTGAGGTACTGATCAGTTGCGCTATAATCAGATGTCCAATTGGTCGCCGGCTTAGATACATTCGCGTATGTGATTTGTATGTTTCTCAACTTTTCATCGGATTTATCGGTGCACTTAAACAGCGATGGAGGAAGCGCCGTATCAGAACCGGCTGAAGATCCTTGGACGAACACAGCAAGAGCCCACGTACTCGGCGGCACACTGAACTCTACAACGTTACTCGTTGAGCTTGTCGCGGGCTTTGTTTGAATCGCAATCTCGGTCAATTCCAACTTCTCGGTCAAAGTAGCGGGGATAGAGACGCGTGTCAAATACACGAAAAAGCTAATGTCGTTGATTGTAACATCAAAATCCGTGCCACTGGTCAAACTGGTTAGGGCCTGGCAGCATGCCAATTTGTAGTTAGAATTGGGGTTGAGTGACACTCGATAATCACCAGAGCCCATGGGGCGAGCGGAATCGAAAATGCCGATGGGCGGGCACCACATAACGTATTGGGTTTTACGGCGCGGGGTCTGTCTATTCTTGATAACGTAACATTGGGCAGTCGCACCGATGGCAGCTACACTTTCCATAACTGTAGTCATACCTGTTCCTGTAGCGTCAGAGGGTGGGGTGTCAATTTCAAATCGTTGCCCCGATATAACAAGAATGTCGCCAGCTTCCACCTGTGCAAAGTTAGTAGCGCCAGTCAATGTAACTGCGGTCGAGTCTTGTGCCATGGCGGCAGTCGCACCAACTCCAAGTAGAATCTCAAGCTTTGATCCGGGTTCCTTGCCATGGGCAGCAGTTTGTTGTGCACGGCTTGCAAACGATGGGTCTTGTCCATATGCTGACTTACCCAAACTTTGAGTCCACGCCCGTGATTTGGTCAACCTATTCTTAAGCTGTGATGCTTGGGGCAAATAGCTCACTATTGATGAAACATCTTGATTTCCGGCGCGAAAGTATGCGTTATTATAAAGATTGCCGCACACGTTATCAGCCAATGCAACAGGGTTAGCAATGGGTAAATCGGGGTCACCACCTGCGGCAGCTTCAAGTGTAATGCCAAAACGAAAGTAGCATCTATTAGGAATAAAGGCCCACGTGCCGCCGACGGTCCAACTGTAGTCCTGGACCCCTTTCACGAATTCAGGCCCTGCTACGGTTCTTTGCGGGCGGATTTCCAATAGATTAGACTCTACTAACCCACTTTCTTTAGTTTCCATGTTTGCGACAATGCAAACGTACGAGAGCGTGTATATATAAGAAAAAAAATATGAAGGCAAAAATATATATTATAATCTTAGCCGATGTGTCTGTTACCCTTCGCAATATTATCTTTGGCCCACATGGCTTGGGTATTTGTCCAGTGTAAGCGTTCCATAACTTCCTCAATCGTCGGGTTGTTATACTTCAATGGGACCCTATGATCAAGGTTCCATTTACCTTCGCCGTTGCCATGGTTCTCCCAGCTCATGCCTTCCTGCCAAGTAGATTCAATGTGTTCCTTGAACTCGGCTATTGTACAGCCTAGATATTTGATACTGTGGTCAGCTTTATCTGATTTCAACGCATCGTTCACCCGTTTGCGGACAAGGTGTGCAAGGTGTCCTGATGGATCGCATATTTTGCACTCTCTCTTGTATCTCTTATGCTCACATATTGCGCTCCCATCACATTCCTTACAAGTAGACCGAATACGGTTATGCTCACAAATAGATCCACCTTTACATTTCTTACATCGATACTTCATTTTATCGTGCTTACAAACCGCATTACCTCCACATATTTTGCAACGCTCTTTACGCTTTTTATGGACACATATCCCACTCCCCCCACACGGCACGCACCTGTTTTTCTCACTACCATGAATACAATGACCTGTTCCACAATCTTTACATTTCGTTCGCCAATTACCATGCTCACAACGACCAGTCCCACAGTCAGTACATTGGTGTTTCAGTCTACCGTGCTCACAATGCCCCGTATCACAATCTTTACATTGGTGCTTGATGCGTTTGTGTTCACAATAACCAGTACCACAATCCTTACACTGATACTTCCATCTACCGTGTTTGCATTTGTTCCTCGCACGTCGTTCACGGGTCTTTTGTAGGCACTTCTCACAAGTTCTTTGATAGTCGCCTTTGCGGTTTTTCTTGAAATATGTTTCCAAGAGCATTGTACATTTACATTTGCCGCATTTTCGTAGCAGTTCACCGGATTCGTTCGTAAGTTGTTCGGACATGTTCATGTTATATTAGGTATTTGTGTTTCCTTTAAATAGTTTAGTAAGCAGCGGAGTGCTTCGCGTTTTTATACGATCGAGCAGGATGCATATCTGCGACTTGCAACCCATATCGGATAGTGATTAGCACCGAAAAGGCTTCTTCCAAAGTATCAACTTTACGATCCAATTGATCGCTAAGCCGAACATCAACATTATTCACAGGGTGCCCAATTAAATGATCAACATTGACACGGATAGGGTTAAATGGCGAATATGTTATGGTCTTGCCGATAGACCCCCCAGGGAGAGGCACTTGCGTAATAAGGTTGCTACCGCTTGCATTGGTCGGAATACCGTCGCGCGCAAGGCTACAATGAATGAGAAAGGTCGACACACGGTTAATGTTAGCAGTAGTGGCTCCGGTAAAATGTTCACCAACGACACTAGGCACCAATAGAGGATAATGGAGGTCGCTAAAACCAAGCAACGAGTTGATACTGCCCGCAACCGTGAAGTCAATTCTGGTGCCCGCGTAATTAAAGGTCAATATGGCTTTTTGAGTGGCGGCATCACCGCTAAATACAAACAGATCTTCGGGCAAAGAGTTTGCTGTAAATTGGCGCCCTAAGAACGCGTTAATGTCTTCAATTGCATATAATCCCTTGTCAAACACAAAGTTGTACGTCACGGCGTCGTGGTCAAAGGTGAGTTTGTCATTTCCTATTTCTGTGCTTACGTTGGGCGTCACATAAACAACTGTGGCCTGCGTAGCCTCTAAAGTCGCATACACCGCCTCCTTTGGAATAGATATTGGTTGATTTAACACAACGCTGAATCTGTCCCCATCCTGGGATATGTTACGAGCCCCGGCCGCGGGGTCTGAACTGAAGATCCAACTGGCTTGTTTTTCAATCAGCATGTTGCACCGAATGTAATATATAGTATAGTTAAAAAATATTATGCCATAAATATAACAAGCGTTGCAACATCAATGACTTTGTTTGCATCCAACATCAGACGTGACTATGTGCCGCATAAGTTTTCTGTGCGTAGCGAAATACAATATCCTGAGCCGGAGCCCGTGTATGATGAAGAGGGCTATGATGACGAGGAATATGAAGAGCCCGCCGTGATTGTAAAGCCCAAGCGGGCCAAACGTTTGCCAGGCGTAAAACTACTGAAAAAGCTTCATCGCGAGCGCCAGCGCCAAAAAGAGAAGGAAGAGGGCGAAAAAAATATAGATCGCGACCTTAAGAAAATAGCCGCGCGACTGAATAAAACCAAGCTTAAGTAGAGCGCCACAGCATATAATATTTTTTGCTTATGGCTTTCGCAAGCGGCGCTTCATCACATCGAGGTAAAAATGATTATCGCTTGCTTTATTCATTGACTCCTTCACCTGGCGCAGTTGTATCCATTTGTTGTTAGGGCTCTTAATGAATTTGCGGTTTGACCTTGTGACATTATCCTGTTTATCTCCGCCTGCGTTCACATGTGCCTCATACATAAAGTCAAGGATTTCATTTTGGCGGCTTGTATCCATGCTCTGCCATTGGCTTGGCCGTATCATATGCGGAACCGTAATCTCTTTTTCGTCTTCATCATCGGTCTCAATATCTGACACTTCCGGCTCATCCTTTGATTCAATGCCCATCTTTTCCATTTTACGTTTAAGTGCTTTTTCCGCATTTTCTGCCTCAGATTTCAGTGAATCAAGGAGTTGTGCCTTGATTTCAGCATTTGATAATTCTGAGTATCGTTCATCGTTTCTCATTCGGTTATAGTGCTCTTCAAACTGTGCTTTGAGCTCATCAAAACCCTCACCAAGCGCTGATGCATAACGGTTCAGTTTGGATTCTTCTACCGGCAACAAAACAAGGGTTGATTCTGGCGCTTTCGCCCATTCTTTCTTTTCCTCGGCCTTTTTTCCTGGCGTTGAGATATGACGATGCATGAGTTTGTCAAGGATTTCAAGTTGGGGCTGACTGAGGTTATGGCGTTGGCCTGATCGTACCGCCGTAAGGAAGGAATCAACAAACTCTTTGGAAAATCCTTTCTTCCCTAGGTTTTCAATCTCGGTCATAACTTCCTTGGGCACATGCAACTCATCGTGTTTGGGGTCACTAACCTCAAAGTGTTCGTCAAATACCTTAAAGCGATATGCTGTGCTTATTGGTTCTGGCCGCGGTTGGACCCTGTTATAGCTACTTGTGAGCGCGCCGCGGTTATACAAACTGAGATCGGGCGTTGGCATTGATGTTGCCGCTATTTGGACATTGAGCTGATCTACAACGCGTAACAACGGACCATCGCCACCCGGGTCACCTGGATTGGGCGGAGGCTGTTGCCTATTATAGCTGCTTTTTAGTTCGCCGCGATTATAAAGGCTTAGATCGGGTTTGTGAAGCGGTGCCGGGGTTGCATTAAGTGTTGCAATGGACCCGGTGGCCCTCGACGAGACGCCCTGTGATACATAATATTGGGACATCGTTGTTGTTATATACTATTGCAAAAAAAATCTACGCAGTTATATATAATCACAAAATGAATCGTGATATCAAGGATGTTGG
>JBFKSL010000044.1:0-13538 GCA_041626995.1 Ketobacter sp.
AGCTTCGCATTGGGTTGGGTTGACCTTGCCCGGCATAATGGAGCTACCAGGTTCATTTGCGGGCAAGTGCCATTCATTCAATCCGCAACGTGGTCCACTGCCCAGCAGCCGAAAATCATTGGCGATTTTAAATAAGATCGCGGCCAGTTGTTTCAGCGAGCTGCTATAGCGAAGCAATGCATCTTCACCGGAAACGGCCGCATATAGGTTTGGATGCTGAACAAATGGTAGCTGGTATTGCTCTGCCAACAGCGCAATCGCCTGCTGACCAAATGACTCTGGTGCATTAGCACCTGAGCCTACCGCTGTTCCCCCAAGGGCTAACTGATACACTGAGTTTAAACTCTCTAGAACAGCTTCTTTTGCAGTTTTGATTTGACTCTTGTGAGCTGAAAAAAGAGCACCTGCTTTGATTGGCAACGCATCCATTAAATGAGTGCGACCAACGGTGTTGATGTCCTTAAATTCTGATTGTTTATTGCATAGTTCTCGAATCATCAATTCGATCGATGGTAGTAGTACTTCCACTGTCTGTCGTGCGACAACTATATGCATGGCGCTGGGGAAAACGTCGTTGGATGACTGCGACATATTGACATGATCATTGGGGTGTAGGTTAGCCAACGAGGCAATGACCTCATTAACATTCATATTGGTTTGAGTTCCCGAGCCTGTTTGCCAAATTCGCAATGGAAATTGATCATGGTGCTTACCATCAAGCACTTCATCGCAGGCGAGAACAATGGATCTAAATTGTTCATCATCAATCAGTTTTAGTTTGTGATTAACTGTCGCACAGGCGCGTTTGATGGAAACTAGAGCCTCAATAAAGTCCGATTCAAAGGTATGTTTTCCGATGTCAAAATATTTCAGCGAAAGCTGAGTTTGCTTACCCCAAAGCACAGGTTTTTCTTTCAATTTTTTGCTCATGATATTGGTACACTCACAGTAAAACAGGTTCTGCCTGGTTCAGATGCCACGCTGACATTTCCGCCATGTGCTTCCACTACGGATTTAACAATGGCTAACCCCAAGCCAGCACCTTCACTGTCTCGATAGCGTGATGGTTCTACTCGATAAAATCGATCGAATAGATTTGCAAGATGCTCTGGCGGAATAGCTGGCCCTGGGTTTTCCACGCTAATGTAAGCTCCCTTCTCTTCTTGTCCCACCTGAATTCTGATTTCCTCACCTGTATTCGTGTACCGTATAGCATTAGATAACAAATTTGAAATTACTCGCCGTAACATTGATCGGTCGCCTTGTACAGTTACAGGTGATCCTTCGATTACAAGCGCAATCCCCTTTTCCTCAGCTAATGCTTCGAAAAACTCGAATATGGCTTGTACCTCAACAATCAAGTTCAGAGATTCCAATTCCGGTCGAATTAAACCGTGTTCACTCTGCGCCAGCCACAACATATCGTTGACCATTTTTGTCAAGCGTTCTTGTTCTTCCAAGTTGGAATAAAGCAACTCTCGGTATTCATCCAAGCTTCTCGATTTACTTAATCCTACCTGAGTCTGGGTAATCAGATTTGTTAGCGGTGTTCTCAGTTCATGGGCGATATCAGCTGAGAAATTGGACAGCCGTACAAAACTGTCTTCCAATCGGCTGATCATTCGATTGAAGGAATCGACTAACGGTTTCAGTTCGGAGGGCATGGTTTGGGTGTCTAGCCGAACATGGAGGCGGTCTGCGTGTATGTTACGCATGGCTTCACTCAGCACTCTTAAAGGAGCGTGTCCCTGATGGACACCATACCATGCTGCAAGCAGCGTAATAGCGCCTGCCACAACCATGATCAACCATAGGCTGCGTCGAAAATTGATTAGAAATTTAATATGGAAGTCCATGTTGATGGCAGAAGCTATGCGATAATTCCTACCCCCGATATTTTTGATCACGACACTTCCACTGTAGGCGTTGCCATTGGATTTCCAGTTATAGAGATTATCCGGCCTTATATCCTCAAGTGGAGTGTACGCTTTCAATTCCTGCGCGATACCTGTGTCTTCAGGCGCATATATTAATTCGTCGTCCTCGTTCCACACGATAAAATACACACCGTGATGTCCTGAAACGGCTTCGGTCAAAGCATCACTAAACGCCAGACTTCGATTTACTGCCTTTTGTAGGGTGTGCTCCACCGCTTGTGTAATGACTTTCAATTCCCCTACATCTTGTTCTATAAAATGACGTTCAACGGCTTTTAGTACCAAATGACCGATCAAAAACATGCTTAGACTAATTGTCACTCCGACAAACAACATAACACGGTTATTAAGGGAGAGTGGACGTCGCCCAGCAGATCTAACTGCCATCATCAATCTCCAGCTTGTAACCCATGCCACGCACTGTATGGATAAGTTTTGGTTCGAAATCGTCATCAATTTTTGCGCGAAGACGGCGAATGGCTACGTCGATCACGTTGGTATCAGAATCGAAATTCATATCCCAAACTTGGGAGGCAATCAAAGAACGTGGGAGTACCTCTCCCTGGCGTCGTACAAGTAGCTCCAATAGGCAGAACTCTTTATGGCTGAGGTTGATTTTACGGCCGCCACGCATCGCACGGTGACTTAGAAGGTCTAGCACGAGATCAGCCACCTTGATCTGATCTGTCACTACCGGTGCTGCACTGCGACGCAACAAGGTGCGTACACGTGCCAGCAGCTCAGCAAAGGCGAAGGGTTTAACAAGGTAGTCATCTGCCCCTAACTCCAGGCCTTTGACCCGGTCATCTACGCTATCACGTGCGGTGAGGAAAAGAACGGGTGTTTGGCGCTCAGCTTCCCGTAACGATTGTACAATCCGCCATCCGTCTACGTCGGGAAGCATGACATCCAGCACCAGCAGATCAAAGCTTTCGGTCATAGCCAGGTGATGACCATCAAGACCATTGCGTGCCAAGGTCACCATAAACCCAGCTTCAGTCAGTCCCTGCCGTATATAGTCGCCGGTTTTACTCTCGTCCTCGACCACTAATATGCGCATGCTGTATCACCCCGCCTTTCTATGCCATAGCCACAATAATTGAACAAGGTAAAACCTACTAACCCACAGAAACATGACTACAAGATTACAACTTTGTCATGATCAAGTCATGCTAGTGACAGACCTGGGTAGCTAATCTGGACAGGCAAAATGCGAACAGAGGGATCGATTATGAAACGTGTGGCGCTAGTGTTTGTTTTAACTGCCCTATTTGCACAATCCAGTTGGGCGAATCCTATGTATCAGATGGAGGTTGCCAAACAGCTAGGTCAAAAATGGCACTTTCACCGTCTTGTCGCTGTCAAGGCAGGTGATTCCGTTCAAGTCTCAGGACGATTAACGTCAAGATTGGCCATAGGTCTTCCTCGTGGACATGTTGATATTGCGGCATATACGCCTTCGGGTAAATTGATTTCAAAAACTGCAACTGATTATGTTCCAGCGTTATTAACGCAAAAAATGAAGAGCAAAGGTGGAGTGCGCTTCTCAGTAACCCTGGACAAGCCTCTACCCCCGGACGCCATAATCAAAGTAGCGTTTCATCGCGAGCAAACAGATCTTAATGCAAAGCCTTACCACTTTGAAAACATCGCGCGTTAAATAGTATGAAAGCAAAAGCACCTATATCAACACCGTTTAACCTAACCCGTCGCCAATTTGTACAAGGGTTGGCGGCGGGAGGCGTATTGGCGACAACCCCCGCCTTCCTGCACTCGGCAGTTAATCCTGTGACAGCCCGAGGTACAGCGCCAGTACTCAGTGGCCGGGAAATCGATCTGGTCATTGCGGAATCACCGGTAAACTTTACCGGTGTTACTCGCATGGCCACTACCATTAATGGTTCTATTCCCGGGCCCACTCTGCGCTTACGTGAGGGAAGCGAAGTCATTATCAAGGTGACCAATCGCCTTCCCGTCTCAACCTCTCTGCACTGGCATGGCATTCTATTGCCTTATCAGATGGATGGTGTCCCTGGTATCAGTTATCGGGGTATAGGTCCGGGTGAAACTTTCACCTATCGTTTTACTCCACGCCAAAACGGCACTTATTGGTATCACAGTCATACGGGCTTTCAAGAAATGACCGGCATGTATGGTGCACTCATTATTGAGTCTAAAACCAGTGAAGAACATCCTGCGGATCAGGATTATGTGGTTCAGCTTTCCGACTGGACTGACGAAGATCCAATGCATGTTTTCAGAAAATTAAAAACCCAAAGCGATCTTTATAATTTCAATCAACCGACATTTTCTGAATTCACAAGGGACGTATCCAGTCTGGGCCTGCAAAACGCATTGGAGAAACGCAAGATGTGGAACCAGATGCGAATGAACCCGACGGATCTTGCAGACTTGTCCGCTGCAACCATGACGTTCCTGATGAACGGGACCTCGCCAGCAGGCAACTGGACCGGTCTGTTCAATCCTGGCGATCGGGTAAAGCTTCGCTTTATTAATGCCGCCAGTAACACCCTTTACGATGTCCGAATTCCGGGTTTGAAATTGACAGTGATACAGGCAGATGGGCAGGACGTTGAGCCGGTGACGGTGGATGAATTCCGCTTTGGGCCGGGTGAAACCTATGATGTGCTTGTGGAGCCCCGAGACGATGCGTACACAATATTTGCCCAAAGTATGGATCGTAGTGGCTATGCCCGCGGCACCCTTGCAACAAGGGAGGGTTTAGTTGCTTCTGTACCAGCGACAGATCCAGTTGAGTGGCTCACCATGGCGGATATGATGGGCGCCATGAACCATTCTGAAATGGACATGGATCACAGCATGCACTCCATGCCCAATACCCATTCACGGCCATTGGCCAAGCCATCATCCAAAGTGTGTCACGCTCGCACAGAATATGGCCCCACAGTTGATATGCGTGTGGATATGCCTCGCACTAATCTAGATGATCCTGGAATCGGATTGCGTGATCTCACCCAACGTGGTCTGCGTCCCCAGGGGCACCGCGTGCTCACGTTGGCAGATTTACGATCCAAATCCGGAGTATTGAGCGATGAACGTCTTCCGGAAAGGGAGCTGGAGTTGCATCTGACCGGCAATATGGAACGTTACAGCTGGTCGTTCGATGGTTTGGAATTCGGCCAAAGCACGCCGGTTGCTCTCTCCCATAACCAACGAATCAGGATCATTCTGCAAAACGATACCATGATGACTCACCCCATGCACCTACATGGTATGTGGAGTGAGTTGGAAACCGATCAAGGCGAGCTATGTGTACGCCGCCATACTATCCCGGTACAACCGGCGCAACGCATCAGCTTTCTGACCACACCCCACGATCTCGGCCGCTGGGCCTGGCATTGCCATTTGCTGTTTCATATGGATGCGGGCATGTTCCGTGAGGTGGTGGTGTCATGAAAACTAAAACGATGACAATTAAAAAAATTGTTGCCGTAGTAACTCTAATCGCAACGGGTGTTCTCCCTATTGATACCGTTATGGCGCAGATGGAGCACGACAGTATGCAAATGCAAGGTGGCACTGCTCCAGAAGATGCTCGTGATCCCCACGAGTATTCAGATGGATACACATTGACTGACGGCCCCTACGCTCAAGCCGGGCCTCGACAACTTAAACTGGCCGACGAACATGCTTTCTGGGCAATACAGGCGGAGCGCTTGGAATACCTAAATGATAGTGAGAGCACAGTGTTTGACTTACAGGGCTGGTATGGCACTACCTATAACCGTTTTGTTGTAAAAGCAGAAGGTGATATTGATGATGGCAGACTGGAGGAGAGTTCCGCTGATCTACTTTGGAGTCATGCATTAAACGCCTATTACGACACGCAGTTTGGTGTTCGCTTAGATCAATATGATGAAGGACAGGGCCGGCAGTGGTTGGCGTTCGGTATCCAGGGGTTGGCACCCTATTGGTTTGAATTGGATCTAACGGCTTACCTTGGTGAAGAAGGAAGATCTGCATTAGCCGCCGAGGCCGAGTACGAGTTACCATTAACACAAAAGCTGATCCTGCAGCCTCGTGCTGAATTGAACCTGTACGGAAAAGATGATCCTGAAAATGGACTGAGCTCAGGACTATCAGAATTCTCCGTCGGACTGCGACTACGCTATGAGTTTAACCGTCAGTTTGCACCCTACATTGGCGTCGAGTGGACAGGAACCTACGGCGACACGGCTGATTACCTAAAGGCCGCTGAGGAAGACACCTCTCATACTGATGTGGTCGCTGGTCTGAGATTCTGGTTTTGAATAACGCAATCTAAATCGCAAACTTTATTTCCTAAGGAAGAACGCAATGAGAACTAAATTTTCCACGTATATTTTGGCAATCGCTGCACTTGGAACGACATTAACGGCACAAGCGCACGATCCAAAGGAACACATGAAAGATGCAGAGGCTCCCAACTGTGCTTCCATGCACAACATGGAGCACGGAAAGATGGATATGGATGATCCCATCATGGTTGCGATGATGCAGCAGTGCATGGATGAAATGCATGGGGATAAGAGTCAAGCCACTGAGGAGGCAGAAAAAGAAATGGCTGAAAGCGAATCCATGCATGAACATTCAGAACATCATCATTAATCGGTGCAGCGTATGCCACATCTTAAAGATTACATCAAAAGCCTGGTATTGACCGCTGCTATCCTGCTCATTGCTGGCGGTATTTTTATTTACTCGGGCCTGTATCCGATAGGGGCCGATGTGCCCCACACTCGTCTAACTTATTGGTTACTGGAGACGATGCGCGAGCGCTCCATTGCTAATGCAAGTCAGAGTATCGATATTCCTCAAGACTTGAACACATCCGCTCGTTTACTCGGAGGAGGCGCCGATTACAATGACATGTGCGCAGGTTGCCATTTAAAACCGGGAAAAAGCGAAAGCGATTTCAGCATTGGCCTTAACCCCACTCCACCTAATCTTACTGAGTCGAAGCACGTAGGCGATGACGTAGCGATCAGGCGTCAATTCTGGATTATCAAGCATGGGATCAAAGCATCGGGCATGCCTGCATGGGGGCCCACGCACAGTGACCAGCGAATCTGGAATATGGTTGCTTTTCTACAACGGTTACCTGAACTTACTGAGACTCAGTATCAAATACTGACTGCTAGAAAAAGCACATCTCACAGTAATAGCCACTGAGCTTCTATTTATTCCGCCCAATGGCGCGGATAGGTAGAATAAGATGGCTTAATTTCTAGCTTAAAGTTGGTAGTAATTCAGCCACTGCGTTAAGTTCACTGCATCCTGTACCTATTGCTGAAAGAAATCCAGCTCTTGGTGCATCTTGCGTACTTGGTCGACCATGGATGTCGTGGCAGCCGTTGCTTCCTCCATCAGTGCAGAGTTCTGTTGGGTGGATTCGTCAATGCTAGCAACAGCTTGGTTAACCTGTTGAATGCCAGTAAGTTGCTCCGCTGCTGCTGCGGCAATGTCCGAAACCTGGTTGCTAACTTTCTCAACATGGACGATGATTTCCTCCAGTGTTTCTCCCGACTTGAACACCATTTCTGTACCGTTTTCAACTTTCTCCACGCTGTCTTTGATGAGCAGCCCGATCTCTTTGGCCGCCGCTGCTGACCGCTGTGCCAGATTTCGGACCTCTCCTGCTACCACAGCGAACCCACGGCCTTGCTCACCAGCCCGAGCAGCTTCAACGGCGGCATTAAGGGCCAATAAGTTGGTTTGGAAGGCGATTTCATCAATGGTGCCAATTATGTCGGCAATTTTTTTGCTGGAGTGAGCAATGGCTTCCATGGCCTGGATGGTGGCATCTACCACTTGCTTACCTTTGGTGGCGGCCTCTTCTGCGGAGCGGGCAACGGTATTGGCGTCTTTCGCGTTGGCCGTGCTGGTATTCAGTTGAGAGGTCATCTGCTCCATACTGGACGCGGTTTCCTCCAGAGACGCTGCTTGATTCTCCGTCCGACGGCTTAGATCCAGATTACCGCTTTGTATTTCAGTGGCGCCGATTTGAATGTCATTGGCTGCCAATTGAACACTGGATACCAGTTTCTGTAAACGATCAAACGTGCTATTCATCGCGGTCTTTAGTTGCAGAAATTCACCCTGATAGTTACCGGTGACCCGTTTGCCGAGATTGCCTTCGGCTAGGGCCATCAGGCAAGAGCTGATCTCATTTACAGCGGCTTTCCGTTCGGTGATGTCGGTGGCATATTTGACGACTTTGTAGGGGGATCCGGAGGCATCCAAAATAGGATTGTAAGATGCTTGTATCCAGACGCTACGCCCACCCTTGCCGATACGTTTATATTCTTCGCTGAAGAATTTGCCTTGGTTTAGCGATGCCCAGAATTGTTTATATTCCTGGGAATTAGCGTAGTTATCATCAACGAATAAACGGTGGTGCTTGCCCACGATTTCTTCCAGGGTGTAACCCATGGCGTTGAGAAAGTTGTCATTGGCGTGGCGAATACGGCCATCCAATTCAAACTCAATAATGGCCTGGGAACGTGAGATGGCATTGAGCTGCCCAAGAAAATCGGCGTTGCGCATTTTTTCGTCAGTGATATCGGTGGCGTATTTAACCACCTTAAACGGCTTGCCATTGAGATCAAAAATTGGGTTGTAGGATGCTTGAATCCACACTTCCCTGCCGTTTTTTCCAAGCCGTTTATATTCGCTGCTGAAATGTTTGCCGCTGTTTAAATCTTTCCAAAAATCAGCGTATTGAGATGAATCACGTTCGCTTGGTTCAACAAAAATGCGATGGTGTTTGCCGATAATCTCATCTTTACGATATCCCATTGCCTGCAGAAAATTGTCGTTCGCATCCAGTATATTTCCATCCAAATCGAATTCGATAACGGCCTGTGAGCGTGAAATCGCCTTAATTTGGCCGGAATAATCTGCGTTTCGCAGGGTGCTCTCGGTTATGTCTGTGGCAAACTTTATGATTTTATATGGCTTGCCGTTTTCATCCAATATGGGGTTGTATGACGCCTGAATCCAAACTTCCTTGCCATTCTTGCCAAATCGTTGATAGGAGGCCGATTGAAATTTTCCCTGCCGCAACTTTTCCCAGAACTGACGGTATTCTGCGGATTTAGCGTATTCATTACTAACAAACAGGCTGTGGTGTTGGCCCTGGATTTCCTGAAGTGAGTAACCCATGACATCAAGGAAGTTCTGGTTGGCATCCAATATGGTGCCTTCCAGATCAAACTGAATGACTGCCTGGGAATGATCAATGGCATCAAACTGGCTGATCAGCTCCTGGTGTTTCCGTTTCTGATCGGTAATATCCACTGCGTACTTAACGCAACGGGTCACTTCACCCTGGCTGTTGTATATCGGGTTATAGGCGGCCTGAATCCACACATCCTTGTGGTCTTTGGTTAGACGCTTGAATTCGCCTGACTGAGGTTTGCCCTGCCTTATGTTATGCCAAAAGGTTTTGTATTCAACACTGGCGGCATGATCAGACGGCACCAACAGGCTATGGTGTTTGCCGATTAGCTCATCGCCATAACCCATCAGGTCAAGAAACAACGCGTTGGCAGCGTTAATATTGCCATCTAAATCGAATTCAACTCTGGCTTGAGTATGATCGATTGCCTGTAACAGGGCTTCCATATTTGCCGCGTATTCCGCAGTTTTGCGCAGTGTTTCACCGGTGAATAGCGCCATAATCTTTGCGAGCAACATAGGTGCCCCTCCTTGGGTTTAGACCTGTTTGGAAAAATTGAAGGCTGACTGTACTCTAAGTTTAGAGGTAGAACGTTGTTTTGCGAATATCTTGGGGAGTTGGTGCAGATACGATCAGTGTGCGGATTGGTTCAGTCTACATCTTGCGAAATGCTTACTCACTCAATCAATAGCTTGGCTGTAAGGACTGTTATAAAGCCTTACATAGGCAAAATCCGGCGCAGGATTTATAAACTATACTTTTAACTATGAATATTCTGAAGTAAATTGTTAATGGATTAACATGGTTATAAAGCGATCCAACCTAAAATTTGATGACAAGTTTGCAGACCTTCTTGGAGAACAACTCGGCGATACTGGTGTATCCGTCACCATTCTACTGGATGGATTAGTGCAATCAGCTCGCCAGAGATTGGGTATGGAAGTTGCCTTTGTGTCGGAGTTTATATCCGGAAGAAGGGTGTTTCGGTATGTTGATTCGGCTGATGGGGTTGAGATCGTAAAAGTCAGTGGCAGTGACCCGCTGTCTGATAGTTACTGTCAGCGGATTGTGGAAGGAAAGCTTCCTGAATTGATGCGAAATGCCAGAGATGTGCCAGCCGCTCAATCGATTTCAGCAACCTATGTCATTCCTGTTGGTGCTCATGTCAGTGTACCGATTCGGTTAACTAATGGTGAAATCTACGGTACGTTTTGTACATTCAGTCGGCATGCCGATCCAAAGCTTGATGAACGCGACCTTGCTTTTGTAAGGGTTTTTGCCGATATTGCGGGAGGGTTAATCAGTAAAAATTTAGGCTCGCTTGAGAGTGCCAAAGCTATGCGAACTCGCATCCATGGCTTTATAGAAAATAATAAACTGGCGTTATTTGGGCAGCCGGTAGTCGATTTAAATGATTGCACGGTGCATGGTTATGAGTTGTTACTTCGGGTACAAGAACCAAACCCAGTCAGTCCTGATATTCTTTTCAAAGATGCCAACCATGTGGGTTTAAGTAACTTGCTAGGGCAGTGGACTGTTGACGAAGCCATTAGAATTCTTCAATTGTTACCAGATAACCAGTTTGTAGCACTAAATTTAACACCAAGTTTTATCTTGGATAACAATTTAAGTGAACTATTTGAAGAGGCCGATTTATCACGTCTTATTATTGAAGTCACTGAGCACGAAGTGATCAAAGATTATTCGTTGATTAATGCTCAATTAACCCCCCTAAGAGATAAAGGAGCCCGCTTATCGATTGACGATGCTGGAGCGGGCTATGCAAGCCTTAGGCATATTCTGTTACTACACCCCGATATCATTAAACTTGATATTAGCTTGATTCATAACATACACATAAATCAAGAACGGCAAGCGTTAGCCACGGCTTTAATTGCTTTTGCATCATGCTGTGGATATCAGTTGATTGCTGAAGGCATTGAGACAGAAGAAGAGCGAAAGATGCTGATCGAATTAGGCGCTTCTATGGGCCAGGGTTACTTATTTGCCAAACCACATAAATTAGAGAGTTAACAATTACTCGTCTAGAAATACACCACGGTGTTCCTAGTGGGCACGTTGATTGTAAAGAAATTCAAAGAATTGTTTGAAGCCTTAAAAAACCAATATGACCGCAATAGCAAATGACAAAGCCAAAATTGTTATTGCTGAATTGGTTTTGTCAGAACGTAGCTTTTGTATAACCAAACGGAGTATATTGCTACCTCATTACTACTTAGATTTCTCTCGACGCCTGGCAGCTCATCACCCCCTGAAACACTGCCCTTGGATATCTGTTACTTGTGTATTTTCATTCGGTCACGCTGCGTCTCAGCTTCGTGTTCCTGCATTTGCCCCATCATCATGTTCATCATACCCATATTCTCGTTCATCATTCCCATATTCTGGCTATCCATCCCATCCATACTTCCGGCGGCAAACGCCCTAGATACCAGAAGTGGTGATACTGCGATTATTTGAATCATTTTATTCATTTGCATATCCTCATATTTAGATCAAGTTCTTGTTGCTTAAAAATGCACTTCCTTCCTCACACGTAGATTTGATTACCATTGCACCCATGATTGTCAGTCATGTTGTAACCCTTATCTATTCACGGAACTTAAAATCGCTTTCAGTGGCAGCGCGCTTGTCATGTATCCAATAAAGATGATCAACCGGAGTGATGCAAACTAAGCCTTCACCGTCTGCGTCTACGTGGGCTGTGTCCACAATCAGCTTGGCGATACTTTCTGCCTGGTTAGCATCGACATACACTTCCATTTCTATATGTCTGATTAAAGCTATCAAAGTAGTAACCACGACCTCGTACAGCGAAAAGCGTAAATCCTGTAACGCCATGCAGAATCAGTTCATTCTTCACATCTTCTAGTCTAAATTCATCAAAGACTGCCGTTATCTTTCTAATCTTCATAGCATCCACCTATTGAACTGTAATCGTCCCTCGATACATCTGCATTTGACAATGAAATGAATGTTCACCTGGTGACATCGCTGGTAATTGAATGGTTCTCAGTTTATTCAGAGGCAATGTTTCGCTGATCTCCAAATCGGGAATCAACAGCGTTTCTGCGCAAGGTGATTGGTCCTTGCGCAGAAACTTTATTTGAACAGGTTCACCAGCTGGCACCTTTAAACGTGAAGGAGAGTAGATTCCGTTATCGACGGTGATAATAAGATCATTCTTATCCAGTTCTGCTTGTCTTGGTGCGTAGAGCCAGAACCACCATACGATCAGACCAATTAACGCTAAGCCAGATAAATTTACTAGTAACATAGTCTAACCCTCTAGCAACAAATGTTAGTGTTCCTGGGTTTTAAACAATCGCAACCGATTTGCATTGCTAACCACCGTTAAGGATGAAAAAGCCATCGCGGCACCCGCTATTACCGGGCTCAACAACAGGCCAAAGAATGGATATAAAACCCCTGCAGCAAAAGGAACACCCGCAACGTTATAGATAAAAGCACCAAACAGGTTTTGTTTGATATTGCGCAGGGTTGCCTTGCTGACAGCAATTGCATCTGCCAGACCATGTAAAGAACCCCGCATCAACGTAATATCTGCGCTTTCAATGGCCACATCAGTACCAGTGCCTATGGCGAAGCCTACATTAGCAACGGCAAGAGCCGGCGCATCGTTTATACCATCTCCGGTCATGCCCACAGTTTCACCTTTCATTTGCAGCTCCTGAACTTTTCTGGACTTATCCTCCGGTAGCACTTCTGCAAAGAACTCGTTAATACCTACCTTTTGCGCTACTGCTTTGGCTGTGGCACGGTTATCCCCTGTGAGCATGATTACCCGAATTCCATTTTCTTGCATACGCTTAATCGCTGCGATCGAATCCTCTTTAATAGGATCAGCTACTGCGATTACTGCAGCCAGTTTGGAATCAATGGAAAAAAACATGGGAGTTTTTGCTTCCTCGGCTAATGCCTGGGCCTTTTCCATAAAGTCCCCGAGTTCAATATTGCGCTCGCGCATCAATTTTTCGTTGCCGAATAGCAAGAGTTGATTGTCGACCTTGGCTTCCACTCCATGTCCAGCAATGGCGTTAAATTGGGTGACCTTTCCGCTTTCAGTGCCGGTGTACACGTCGCGCTCCTTGGCTGACTCCACAATAGCCAAGGCCAGTGGGTGTTCAGAGCCGGACTCTAGCATGGCAGTCAGGCGCAGAACTTCAGACTCATCGAAGTCAGCGGCAACAAGCACATCAGTTACTTGGGGTGAACCCAGGGTAATGGTTCCCGTTTTATCAAGAATCATGGCGCTGATTTTCGACGCGGTTTGCAACGCCTCACCATTTCGTATCAATACACCGGCCTCCGCGGCCTTCCCTATCCCCACCATCACAGACATAGGAGATGCCAGACCC
>JBFKSL010000045.1:0-13490 GCA_041626995.1 Ketobacter sp.
GTCGGCTGATTGCTTTTTGCTCACGGCTAACAGCAACGGTTCAGATTGGGCGTATTCCTGGGCTAATTCAGCAATCTGGGTTTTTATGCGCTGATAGCGCTGTGTGAGATCTTCATTCATGGCGGGAATTTTCCTGGGCAAAAACGCCCCGGTCAATGTTTTGCCAGCTAGGCGGGGGAATTTTCTTTCCAAGTATGGTATTTAATCACAAAATTAAATTAGGTTGGGGTTGGGGAAAAGTCCTCGGCCAATTGTCTGCTAATCTTTGAAGATAACCCCAGTAATGTTTAACCAGTTCAGAGAAGGTATCCCATGGATATTACGGAATTGCTTGCCTTTGGCGTGAAAAACGGCGCTTCGGATTTGCACTTATCGGCAGGCCTGCCACCCATGATTCGTGTGGACGGCGACGTACGCCGCATCAATTTGCCCGCTATGGATCACAAGCAGGTTCATGGTTTGATCTACGACATCATGAACGACAAGCAACGTAAAGATTTTGAAGAATTTCTGGAAACCGACTTCTCTTTCGAAGTGCCCGGTGTGGCTCGTTTCCGTGTAAACGCCTTTAATCAAAACCGTGGGGCCGGTGCGGTGTTTCGTACTATCCCTTCAAAGGTGTTGACCATGGAAGACCTGGGCCAGGGCCAGGTGTTTAAGAACATTTGCGAATTCCCCCGTGGTTTGGTGTTGGTAACCGGCCCAACCGGTTCCGGTAAATCCACCACCTTGGCGGCCATGCTCGACTACATCAACGAAACCCGTTACGAGCACATCCTCACCATAGAAGACCCCATCGAATTCGTACACGAATCGAAAAAATGCCTGCTTAACCAGCGGGAAGTGCACCGTGACACCTTGGGGTTTGCCGAAGCACTGCGCTCAGCACTGCGGGAAGACCCCGACATCATCCTGGTGGGTGAGATGCGGGACTTGGAAACCATTCGTTTGGCATTGACCGCCGCCGAAACGGGCCACTTGGTATTCGGCACACTGCACACCACCTCTGCCGCAAAAACCATCGACCGGGTAGTGGACGTATTCCCCGCGGCAGAAAAAGCCATGGTGCGATCCATGCTTTCAGAATCCTTGCAGGCGGTAGTATCTCAAACCCTGCTGAAGAAAAACGGTGGTGGCCGGGTAGCAGCTCATGAAATCATGATCGGCACCCCAGCCATTCGAAACCTGATTCGTGAAGATAAGATTGCGCAGATGTACTCCGCCATTCAAACCGGAGCATCTCTAGGCATGCAGACCTTGGATCAGTGTTTGGGTGACCTGGTAAGAAAAGGTCATGTGAGTGTTGAGCTGGCCAGAGAAAAAGCGAAAAACCCAGACGCGATTAAGTAAAGTAAGAATCTTTCGCGCCCTCGATAGGGTGAGCGTAGGCGGGGGATGAGTTGGTTTTTAATTTTCTTCACGTAGCCGAGCATCGCAGAATTGATCGGGAAGAAGGGAGGGAGTGTTTGAGCGCATAGCGCGAGTTGCCCAACCGCCCGATCAATTCGAGAAGCACAGCGAAGCCGAAGGCCAAGTGGCGAGAATTAAAAACCAACTCATCTCCCGCACTAAGAGAGCGGAATCAAGTTGCATCAGCCCTGCAACCGGCCCATGCTCCAAGCTAACAAATTCAAACCGTTTAAACACACCAGAGGCAAACTATGGATTTTGAAGACCTACTAAAACTAATGGTAGAAAAAGGCGGCTCAGACCTATTTATCACCGCCGGCGTCCCGCCCTCCATGAAAGTTAACGGTCGCATCGTGCCGGTAACAAAATCCGCCCTCAGCCCAGAAAAAACCCGTGAAACCGTACTGGGCGTTATGAACGAATCCCAGCGCAAAGAATTCATCGAAACCCGCGAATGCAACTTCGCCATCTCCGCGCGCGGCATCGGCCGTTTCCGTGTCTCCGCTTTCTACCAACGTAACCTGGTAGGCATGGTGCTGCGTCGAATCGAAACCCGCATTCCCACCATCGACGAACTCAACCTGCCCTCGGTGATTAAAGACTTGGCCATGACCAAGCGCGGCATCGTTATCTTCGTAGGTGCAACCGGTACCGGTAAATCCACTTCACTGGCTTCCATGATTGGCCATCGTAATGGCAACTCCAAAGGTCACATCATCAGCATCGAAGACCCCATCGAATACATTCACCAACACAAGGGCTGTATCGTTACCCAGCGAGAAGTGGGGCTCGACACCGAAAGCTTCGACATCGCTTTGAAAAACACTCTGCGACAAGCCCCCGACGTAATCATGATTGGTGAGATTCGAACCCGTGAAACCATGGAATACGCTGTGGCCTTCTCCGAAACCGGTCACTTAGTACTGGCGACACTGCACGCTAACAACGCCAACCAGGCGCTGGATCGTATCATCCACTTTTTCCCGGCCGATCGTCATAACCAATTGTGGATGGATCTATCTTTGAACTTGCGTGCCATGGTGGCGCAACAGCTGATTCCCACGCCTGACGACAAAAGCCGACGCGCGGTTATCGAGGTTCTGCTTAACACCCCATTGATGGCCGACCATATCCGCAAAGGGGAAGTGCACCTGCTGAAACCGTTGATGGCCAAATCTCGTGAGCTGGGCATGCAGACATTCGACCAAGCATTGTATGATTTGTATAGCACCGGCGAGATTACCTACGAAGATGCACTGGCCCATGCGGATTCGCCCAACGACCTGCGCCTAATGATCAAGCTGGGTTCCGAAACCACCGCCGATTCCCTAGACAGCGCAACCAAAGGCTTGAGCTTGCAGGATGATGAATCTATGAAAAAGGGGTGGTAACCCGCTTCCTCGGATTTTCATGCAGTGACAGCAGATTCATCCAAACCACAAAAACGATTGTGGAGCGTCGCCTTTTATCTATTCTTGGCGGCGCTTTTTGCATTTAGCTATTGGTATTTTCTTATTAAACCGAAGCAGTGGTTTGATCCGCAAATGCAGCAACCGCCTGTATTAGCGCAAGCAGATCAGCAAGCGCAGCTGCGGCAATTATTAATAAGGCATTTTCCCAAGCTAAGGCAAGATAGCGATTGGTTTATCCGCTTTCGTCAGCCCCGTTGCGGTTGCGAGAGGTTTGTAGAGTTATATCACCAGAGTTTTGAAAAAAACGCACCAAAAACCATGCAGGTACGCACCTTAAACCTGGAATCAGATCGGTTTAATCAAGCTGAAAAAACATTGCTAAAAAAATGGATAAACTCCACGCCCTCAATAGCGCTATTTCATAGCAGTGGTGAGATTTTGTATTTTGGGCCTTATCACCAAGAAGGCATTTGTAATGATGAAAACAGTTACCTGGAACCAGTGTTGAATGCATTGCAAAAAGGCGAGCCAATAAGCGTGTTAAATACGCTTGTGTACGGTTGCTTCTGCGCGATTGATTCCTAACGAATCAGCCAGCCCGATAACTAATAGCCCCATCTTTCAGGGTCAGTATTACCTTGCCTTGCATTACGGAATCCAAAAACGGTGTGTTCTTGCCTTGAGAAATCAGCGTGTCTTCAGTGAGCTGCCATTCCTGGCTAGGGTCAAACACACACAGATTCGCATTGCTGCCAGGGCTTAAATGGCCTGCATCCAGGTTGATCAGATGGGCTGGATTCATGGCAATGCGTTGCACCCAATCCGATTCCGACAACACCCCATCCACCACTAATTGATAGGTGAGCGGTAGAAACGTTTCGAAGGCGGAAAGGCCGGGCTCCGTTGCGGGGAAGGGTTGTGCCTTGGCCGCCGCTTCGTGAGGCTGATGATCAGAACAGAGCATGGATATCACGCCGCTCTTCACGCCATCGATCAAGGCGTGACGATCCGCTTCACTGCGTAAAGGTGGTCGCACATGGAATTGACTGTTAAAACCGTCGATCATGTCATCGGTTAAAAATAACTGATGGGCCGCCACATCGGCGCTCACTGGCAGCATCTTGGCTTGGGCTTCAGCGATTAATTCCACACTGCGGGCACAGGATATTTGGCCAAAGTGGGCGCGTACGCCGGTTTGTTCCACCAGCAATAGATCACGACTTAAGGCGATGGTTTCTGCGCTCTCAGGTATACCGGGCAAACCCAATCGTGTCGCTGTGGGGCCAGCGTGAATGCCACCATCAGGGCTGATTGACTGGTCTTCGCTTTGGAAGAACACGGTTAAATCGAAGGTGCTGGCGTATTCCAGGCAGCGCATCAACACCAGGGAATCCTTAATCGGGCGACGCAATTGTGATACGCCTACACAGCCTGCTTCGCGCAAGGAGTGCATTTCTGCCAGCTGCGAGCCTTCCAAGCCTTTGGTCAGTGCGCCAATAGGCAGTACATGGGCATAGCCGGATTGATAGGCGCGTTCCTGAATGAGCGCCGCTACCGCACGGGTATCAATAATCGGTTTCGTATCTGGCAGACAACATAGGTGAGTAATACCGCCAGCGGCGGCTGCATGGGTTTCACTGTGAATCGAACCCTTTTGGGATTGGCCCGGTTCGCGCACTCGGGCGCACAAGTCCACCGCGCCGGGTATTACCAGCATATCGGTGGCGTCAAATTCGATATCGGCTTTAAAGCCTACTGGGGCCTGGCCAATGCCAGCCAGCACGCCATCGGCAACATACACATCTGCCACCTGGTCTAAAATTTGGCGTGGATCGATCACGCGGCCGTTTTTGATGTGGATGCGTTGATTAACGTGAGATCGGGAAAAGTCCATCAAGCTTCCTCCCCTTGTCCGCTCATGGCCATGGAAAGCACCGCCATGCGTACGGCAATGCCGTAGTTCACCTGTTGCAAGATGACTGAGCGGGGGCTGTCTGCCACCGCTGATTCAATTTCAACGCCGCGGTTGATGGGGCCAGGGTGCATGATAATGGCATCGGGTTTGGCGAAGGCCAGTTTTTCTTCCGTTAAACCATAGAGGCGATAGAATTCTGATTCACTGGGCAGCAAAGCCGACTCCATGCGTTCTTTTTGCAAACGCAGCATAATTACCACATCAACATCGTGTAATCCGTTGGCCATGTCGTAATAGAGCTTGGCTCCCAGATCTTCAAATTCCTGAGGCAGCAGAGTCTTCGGCCCTATCAAGCGTACCTCGCCCACATTTAAGCCCTTCAAGGCATGCACCTGAGAACGGGCTACTCGGGAGTGCAGAATATCCCCCACGATGGCCACTTTCAGGTTGCCGAAATCCCCTTTATGGCGGCGAATGGTGTACATATCCAACATGGCCTGAGTGGGGTGGGCATGGCGGCCATCACCGGCATTGATCACAGCTACGTCAGGCGTCACAAACTCGGCGATAAAATGCGGGGCACCGCTGTCGGCGTGGCGTACCACGAACATGTCGCTGTCCATGGCTTGCAGGTTCCACAGCATATCCATCAGGCTTTCGCCCTTGGAGGTGGCAGAGGTGCGGATATCAATATTGAGCACGTCGGCGGAAAGACGTTTGGCCGCCAATTCGAAGGTGGTGCGGGTTCGGGTGCTGGCTTCAAAAAACAGGTTCACCACGGTTTTACCCCGTAGCAGGGGCACTTTCTTTACCGCCTGCTTGCCCACACTAACAAAGGAATCGGCGGTATCCAATATCTCGGTCAGTAGCTCGGTACTGAGCCCTTCAGTGGTAAGGAAATGTCTAAGTTGACCTTGTTGGTTCAGTTGTAGCTGGTGTGGCGGTGTCAGTGGTCGCATGCTTTAAGGCTTAGGCTCAATGATCGTGAGGGACAGTGGTTCAGGGCCGCTTAATTTTATCCTTTGTTGGGGCTCTAAATCCATGCTTATACCCACAACATCTGCCTGGATGGGCAGTTCCCGCCGGGCCAGATCCACCAGCGTCACCAGTTTTACACTGGCAGGGCGGCCATAATCGAACAATTCGTTCAGCGCCGCACGAATGGTGCGACCGCTCATTAGTACATCGTCCACCAGGATAATGTCTTGTTTATCCACACTAAACGGTAGATTGGAAGGCTTCACCTTTGGGTTTAAGCCCTTGCCATGAAAGTCGTCTCGGTAGAAGGAAATATCCATCAAGCCCAGAGGCTGTTTCAAGCTCAGTTTTTTGTGCAGTTCTTTTGCCAGCCAGGCGCCGCCAGTGTGAATGCCCACCATGGCAGGTTCATTATCCAGCTTGCTCAGAATGTTGGATCGAATATCGTTCCCCATTTGTTCCAGCAAGGGGGCTACTTCCGGCATGGTCATGAAATATTATCCTTCGATTGGGCGAATGATTCGTAAGCCAGGGTTGCAGCATAAGGCCTGCGTTAGTGGTGTCAACAGATGATTTGCCCTGTTGTGGCAACGCATATTTGATACTATGGCCCCACAGGTGCTGCATATCATTACTTTCATCTAAGGATAACAATTATGAAGAAAAAGATACTCATGATGACGATGGTGTTTGGGTTTTTCTCATCTCACGCTTTCGCAGAGAGCCCGGACATCCTTCCAGGGTTGTGGGAACACCACATGGAAATTTCCAGTAAAAGCGGCGTAATTGAACAAGCTCTGGAACAACAGAAAAAAATGATGGAGAGCATGCCCCCTGAGCAGCGAAAAATGATGGAAGCCATGATGGCTGAGCGCGGCATGCAAATGGATATGAGTAACCGATCCGTAAAATCCTGTTTAACTCAGGAAGAGATTAACAATTTGAGCATTACCAAAGTGGAAGAAGGCTGCACCCAGCAAGCCAAACAGGTGGCAAAGAATCGCTACTCCATTACCGTTTCCTGCCCAAGTCAAAATATGTCGGGCAAAGGAGAGTACACCGTTGAGAGCAAGCGTACTTTCTCTGGGCAGATGGTGATGAACGTTAATATGCAAGGTAAGGCCGACATCATTACAAGCAAGATCAAAGGCAAATGGCTAGCTGCCGACTGCACTAAGTAACGGCCTTCTATTTCGTATGCTTGCGCATTTCAGTGAATGTCGTCATCTTGCTTGTGAATAAATCACACCCCTTAAATCAGGTGCCTCTTTAACGCAAATGTTTTAAAGGCGCCTTTGGGTGGCGGCATGTTTCAAAAAAAATAAACCATTCTGCCAGTGCTGTGCTTGCAGACAGCGTTATCAGCCTTCAATCCCCTTTCGTATATATACCTGCTACTTCCGATGGTGGATAATCGCCGCTGTTGTTATTTTGAATTTTTTATTTTTATAACTAAAACATTTTGTTTAACAGAGGGAGTTAGTGATGACTGCAGTGATTGATGAATCCGTAACCGCGCAACAGACTTGGGCCTCCGAGGCCGTTGCCAAACAAAGGGCTTTTTTCGAATCCGGTGGCACTCGCAGCTATGAGTTTCGCCTGGCGCAATTGAAAAAACTGAAAGAGGCCATGCTTAAGTATGAAGATGATTTGGTAGAAGCTTTAAAAGCCGATATCGGTCGCCCAAAACTTGAGGCTTATGTGGAACTCACCACCGCAATGGACGAGTTGAATCACACGATTAAAAGCCTGAAAAAGTGGATGAAACCAAAACGGGTATTCACCACTATGTTTGCGCAGCCAGGTCGTAGCCGAATTGAATATACCCCTAAGGGTGTGTGTTTTATTATGGGGCCTTATAACTACCCGTTCCTATTGTGTATTCAGCCTGTGATTGGTGCACTGGCTGCGGGCAACACGGTTATTATGAAGCCTTCTTCATTGAACCCTGAAACGGCGAAAATCATTAAGAAAATTTCAGACGAATACTTTTCTGATGACGTAGTACAAACTTTCCTGGGTAGCACCGAAGTGACTAACGTGTTGTTGGAAGAAAAGTTTGATCACATCTTTTTTACCGGCAGCCCGCGAGTGGGTCGGGTGATTATGGCGTCTGCCGCCAAACACCTAACTCCGGTGACTTTAGAGCTGGGTGGCAAGAGTCCTACTATCGTTCATCATGACGCCAAGCTGGATATTGCTGTTAAACGTACTCTGGCGGGTAAAATGATGAATGCCGGTCAAACCTGTGTTGCACCGGATTTTGTGTTTGTTCACGAAAGCATAAAAGAAGAGTTTCAGCGTAAAGCAGTGCAAGTAGTTAAAGAGTTTTATGGGCAGAACCCTCATCAAAGTCCTGATTTTGGCCGCATGATTAATAAAAAACATTATGATCGTGTTAAAGACTTGATTGATCCTGCTAAGGTGCTGGTTGGTGGCGAAGCGGTGGAAGATGATCTTTATATAGCGCCAACGGTTATGGGCGATGTTACCTTGCAAGACGAAGTTATGCAGGAAGAAATTTTTGGTCCTGTATTGCCCATCGTGACCTATCGTGACTTAAGTGAAGTCTACCAACAGGTGAAAAATTTGCCACAACACCCCTTAGCGTTATACCTGTTTACTGAAAGCGCTGAAGTGGAACGCGAAGTACTGGATAACACTCAGTTTGGTGGTGGTTGTATCAATAACACGATGATGCACGTGGCTAACGCTAACCTGCCTTTTGGTGGTGTGGGTGAGAGCGGAATGGGTTCTTATCATGGGCATCAATCGTTTTTGGTATTCTCTCATCAGCGTAGTATTTTAAAGTCGGTTTCTCTTTTCGATATTAAATTGCGTTATGCGCCTTATAAAGATAAAGCGAAGATTTTTAAGTCGTTTTATAAATAGTTTTTTAGGTCGCATATAGAAAAAGCCTGAGCCGTAGTCGGTTCAGGCTTTTTTGTTTTAGCGAGACTCATTATAGGGTTTTTAAGTATTCAATAATTGCAAGGCGCTCATCATCCGTTAGCACAGCATTAAATTCATGGCCTTCATTGCCATGGGTGTACATGTGTGTGTTATAGATTTTTCGATCCTCGATTTGATCCACTGTAATGGTTGGCCAACTTAGAATATTCCACACCAAAATAAAGTTCGAGTAGAGATATTGCATAATGCTTTGGGCAATGGGGGTGGCATCTTCATCATTTGGATTGCAATTGATGTAAGGGCTTACTGAGGGATTCCACCAGGTTCTGCGTTCGCAGGCGATTTTATCGTATTTCCAACCTAGCTTGTTATGATCATAGGCGCGATCCAAATCGGTGTCGTAACCCATCACCACATTGCCATTGTTCCACCAGGGATTTTTAATTTTCGGTTTTGAAACCCGGCGCCATAGAGAAGGGCGTTCCTCTGGTTTGAGGATTTCCCAAATATTAGGAATGGAACCGTTATGCATATAAGGTGCATTGGCCCAAACACCGTAAAGTGGTGGTGCCAGATAACCAATTTCACGATCACCACGCACTGCCGCTAAGTTTTGTGGCCCGCAATACTCAGGGCTATTGGGGTAGCCAAAAAAATTGCGTGCACCGGTGCGTTGTACCCATTCATTATTGGTGTTTGCGCGGTCAGGGTCGGTGCCAATAATATCCAACGGCACAATATAGGCCGCCATGCCTTCCAGTTCCGGTGTTGCCACATAGTTTGGATCGTTCACATAACGCGGCGCATAAGCGCCATGACAGCTGGCGCAGGAACCATTGCCTTCAGGTCGACGTACGGGGTTGTTACGCTCTGGTGCCCACATATCCAATTCATGGAATAATTCAGAACCCACTTGCGCGAGCGGCTCATTGACTGGGTGCGGGTACTTGGGTGATTTTAAAGTTTCCACCCAGGTATTGGCCGCTGGGCCGTGATCACGCATCCAGTCTTGCCCGGCCTCAGAAATGGGGCCAAACACTGTGCCGAATAAACCGAAGAACGGCGTGTAAAAGACCATATCCACCCGCGGTGCGTCCATGGGGAAAACACCATCCACAAACTTGGATGGGCGGTGTCCCATATTCCACCAGGCTGGTGTATCCATGCTGCCGGTGGAGCCGGAAAACACCGCGCCGATCAATTCTGCGGGGGGCGGTAATAAAGTTTCATCGGGGAACATAAAGGCCAGATTGATATCGCTGGCGTTATTGGTGCCTCGAGTTTGACTTAGGTTGGCAAAGGTCGCCAGTGATGCTGGGTAGCCGCGGGGAAGGGCATCCCGTAAAAATAAATCCAAATCAGCAAGACTGCTGCCTCCACCGTAGGTTATACCAAGGCCGTCGCCATCTGCTGCTGAGCCCACTACGCCACTGTGGCAACCGTGACAGGTAACGCCAATACGACCGCTCCAGTTACCATCCGCATCGCGTAATTGCGTAAACAGTACCGGTAGTTGTCCTGAGCCGCCGTTGGTTTCGTTGGGGTCTTCGCCTGGAAGGGGGTAGGGGTTTCGTGCAGAATAGTCTAAGCCTGAGCCATAACGTTCTGCCAGCAGTTGATCGTAGTTTTGTGGCCGTTGCCAGTAGCCCCCCCAGCTTTTCCATAAATTGTTGTATTGGCGAGTTGTTAAAGTGGAGATGCCAAATGCCGCTTCCACGGTCATTGGGTTGTCCGAAGCGAATAATGCTCCCACGCCTTCACTGCCGCCGGTAAGTAACGCATCGCCCCGATAAAATCGTTCACGCAGTTCGCCGCATGTGGTAGCGGCACCTTCTTCCTTAATCGCAACGGGATCTAAATGGCAGTCTTTCCAGAAGGTGTTGAAATGTACTGCCTTGCCGTCGCTTACACCGGGTTGAATTAGCGTGCGTGGGTCTGTGGGTAAAGCGGTTGCATCGGGTTTGCCGTAACAATATTCCCAAACCGCAGAGCCACCACGATGGCCTTCGTTTAATAAAGCTTGGGGGTCGTCGTAGGTGTATGCGGTGGTGCTTAAAAATAGTGTTGCTAATGTAGCGCTTACTGCGGTGCCACGTTTTATTCGCGTTCTGTAGTTTTTTAACATGGTGCTCTCCAGTGCAAACACAGCAAAGAGATTGCATAAGCTAAAGTTTTTAGGATTGTTTTTAAGACGCATGCACGGCGGGTTTTATTGTTCTATCAACGGTTCTGCGTACGATCTGCTGATGAGCCACAAAACAATAAAAGTATCATTGTCTCGTAAAGAAAATTAGAGCCTAAGTTTTTTAATCGCAAGTATGCCCGGACGAGCGGTAGTTACTTTATCGTTCTAACGAAAGTGCTGGGGGGAATAAGATTAGAATTCTGTTTTAATTTTGGGCCATTGGTCGCGAAACCAGGATTGCAGAATCAAACTCGCCGCTACGCTATCCACTAATGCGCGTTTTTCCCCTTGTTTGCGAACATTGTCGCGGGCATCAAACGAGCTTAAGCGTTCATCCATTTCAAAGCAGGGTTTACCAAAGCGGCCGTGCAAGCGTTTGCCAAATTTGCGTGCTCGTTGGGTGAGATCGAATTCGCTGCCATCCATCAGAATGGGAATGCCTACCACAAAGGCATCGGGCTGCCATTGTTCTAACAGTTTGGCCACTTCATCCCAGCTGGGTTGGCCTTCTTTGGCCTTTAGCTCAGATAGGGGTGTGGCTGTTTCGGTGATGGACTGACCCACGGCCACGCCAATTTTTTGGGTGCCAAAGTCAAAGGCTAGAATAGTGATGGGTTGAGAGGTTGCTGTGCTCATTGGGGAGGATTGTACATTTTTCCTGTAGTGAAGGGTAATCCAGATGAATGCTGTGTTTTGTGTGAAGTATTTCACTTGTGTGTGGGTAGTGGTTCAGATTAAGTTAAAGAGTGGCGATAACGTATTAGGATTCACGAACGGGGGTAGTTCATGGGGTTGCAATATGCATTCTTTAAGGCAAACACGCGCCTTGTGAAAGCGGCAGGCAACTCCCCTCCGCTTAAGCGTGCAGAGAAAGGGCCAGCGGTTGTGTTATTGCAGGCCGGCTTTTTAGATTTGGGCTATTCCTTGCCTATATCCACTAAGAAAGGTGGAGTGCCAGATGGCATCTATGGCAAAGAAACCTATGATGTGGTGTATCAGTTTCAAAAGGATCATAAACTGAGTAAAGATGGTGTTGCTGGTAAGCAAACCATTACGACGCTTGATGCTTTGCTAGTGGCAAAAACCAAGCCTATTCCCAAACCGATAAAACCTCTTCATCCGAAACCGTTACCATCTACTAACGAATATCAAGTGGGTAGCAAAGATCCAGTGCTGAGAGCTGATAAAGGTTCAGGTGTTTGGAATTCTTCCCCTGTTACCAATACCGCCAGGGCTCAATGGGCCTTAATTATGGGTATTTTGCCGGGCGCGGCGGCGGTGATTGGTGATGATGCTGCGATTAATATGGCGCACTATATGGGTAACTCTGGCAAAGATCTGACGATTGATTTGGAAGATATGGTGGCTGACGTGTCTTCTGCCCAAAAGCGTTATCTAGCGGAAGTGAAACAGGCGAAAAAGTTTGTAGAAATGCTACCTGATGGAAAGTTCGGTATCACCTCAAAGCGTACCAATGGTGGCTATAACTATAAGAGTGAAAACTGGAATTGGTTTTTTGCCGTGGGTGGCTATAGCACATGGGGTAAAGGTGTGGCTGAAGTGAAAACCCTAGGTAAAAAAACCATGATTACCTTAGAGTTTGAGTATAAGTTCTATGACCGCTACAACTGGGATAATGGTAAAAAGGTTACCATTCTTGGCGTGGAGATTACCGATCATTTTATGGGGGAGTTTCATCGTCAGGGGCTAGCGCAGGAGTTTAATATGTATGGTTCATTTAAACGCAAATTAAGCTGGGAAAAAGGCCAGTCCATTCCTGCAAATCAAATTGCTGTTAAAAAGAGCTCTGTTAAAAAATATGGCTGGTAATTTTAAAAAATTAAAAACAAAATGGCTGCTAATTACCTTGCTGACAATCTGGGTGGCTGCCTGTGGTAATGAAACATCATCAACTAAAAACAATGCGAATAACGAGGTGGTTGTGACACAGGAAACATTAAAAAAACTGGAGCATGAGTGGAAAATTCAATTTCCTTCAAGCACCCAAATTTTAGGTTTTTCCCATGAGCCGGCAATGGATAGCATGGCGCGCCTGCAATTCAGTGTGAGCAGAGCTGATGTCGCTAAGTTCGTTGCGTCCTCGCCTTTGGCAGAAGAGGAGTTTGAGGATGATAATCGCTATTTGTTAGGCCCGGATGTGGAGTGGTGGGCACCTAGTAAGCCCGCTAAATTACCCACGGCACAAGCCTATATTAATGGCAGTGAGGTTTTGAATGTGGGAATGGATCAAGTGGACTCAGAGCAGACGGTTATTTATATTTTATGGCACGAGACTTAAGCGTGCCCAATTTGATCCGACAGTAACGACATATCTACACCCAGTAACTTGGCAGCCGCTTGCCAGCGTTGTTCCGGTGGTGTGGTAAAAATAATTTCAGGGTCGGCCTTCACGCTTAGCCAAGCGTTCTGTGCCATTTCCTCATCCAGTTGTCCTGCTCCCCAGCCGGCGTAACCAAGTGCCACCAAAGATTCCTTAGGGCCTTCATTGTTGGCAATGGCCATTAAAATATCTCGTGAGCTGGTCAAGCTGATGCCTTCTTCCACATCCAGGCTGGAATCCCATTTTGTTGCCGGTTCGCGATGCAGCACAAAGCCACGCTCCATTTGCACAGGGCCACCACACATAACAGGTACATCATCATACTGGTTGTCGTAA
>JBFKSL010000046.1:0-13462 GCA_041626995.1 Ketobacter sp.
ACAGTTGGATAAAGTCAGCCGGGGGAAGGGTGGCTTTATCCGCACACTCTGCACCTTCATCGCTTAATTCAAAATGGGAAAGAAGTTCACTGGCTTTTTTTGCTTCGACTTTAATTAGGTCTGCCATATATGCTCTGCCGAAAA
Source organism: Ketobacter sp. (assembly GCA_041626995.1). Taxonomy (GTDB): domain Bacteria; phylum Pseudomonadota; class Gammaproteobacteria; order Pseudomonadales; family Ketobacteraceae; genus Ketobacter. The sequence continues at coordinate 145 of JBFKSL010000046.1, forward strand.
GGGGAATAATCGGGACTATAGCATATATGGCAGGGGCAACCGAAGGGTGTGAAACTTAAGCCGCAACCAACGAAGAGGTTGGCATTTGCGCCGTCACCGTAGTGGCCGCCGCCCGGCTACGCTTGCGGTGTTCCTGTGGCGTCATATCCGTCCAACGCTTAAATGCTTCGCGGAAACTGGCCGCATCTTTAAAACCACATTTATGCGCCACCGCAGTGGATTTCAATTTAGGGTCTGCCAGGTAATGTAACGCCAATTGCAACTGATGTTCATGACAAATACGGCGATAACTGGTGCCTGCTTCCTGTAATTTGCGGCGTAAAGTACGAGGCGTAACGTGCAATCGGTCGGCTATGTCATCCAGACTGGGTAGAGGTCCTTCGCGCTTGCTGATTTCTGCACGCAGCATCCAGGTGAGATCGCCTTTTTGCACTTGCGCCACGCGTTCCGCTTCCATTTTACAAACGGAAATGGCTTGCAGTTCGGTAATGGGGTTGCCGGTAGGCAGTGGTTTGTTCATCAGCTCGTTGGACACCACAATCATGCTCTTTTCACGATTAAAGTAATAAGGGCAATCAAAATAGTTCTGATAAAACTCGTGGTGCGCCGGGGGCGCATAGTTCAGGTGCACTTCTTTGACCACATCTTTGCTTTTTACCAAAGAGCGAATCATAGTTTGCATAGAGGTAATCAAAAGCTCGTGGGAAAAACTGGTACTGAGAGGGAAGCTCATGCCGTCTTCACGGCTGATCACAATTTCGGTGACATCTTTCTTGAATATGGGTGTAAGGTTGAAGCGGCTACGCACGATACTGCGGAAGCGGTTGCCGGTTTCCAGAGCTGAACCCAGGGTTTGTGCGCAAATCATGGCGATGGATAACACTCCCCAGCGCGATAGGTTCAAGTTGGTGCCCAGGGCCAGGGCAACGTCAGGACGTTTGGTGATGCGAAAGATGTTATGGTAGATGATGTCGAATTGGCGCAGGGATACCAGGGTTTCCGGATCTTTGATGTGCTCTTCTTTCAGGCCGGTGCCTAATAGCCAGTGTTTGGGTTGGAATCCTTCTCTTTTCATGAATTGCTTGATAAGAAAGAGTTCGGCGCTTGGGTAAATTGCTTGATCTTCGAAAGCAGTCATGGTCTTCCCTCACATTGTTTTTGTTTGAGTTAGTAGAAGCAGGTTGCTTTTTAGTCGTCATCAGGCCAGCTTGATCCGACTATTGGCCAATCATAGTAGGGTTTTTTGTAGAAATCGAGACATTTTTATAAATAGACTCATAAAAACATCTTAAGTTATAAATATCTCATTAAAGACAAGAGGTTACAAAATGATAAAAAGTGAGACTGATAGCCCGATAAGCGGAATTTGCGACGCTGAATGGCAGCAAAGGGTGGATCTGGCCGCCTGTTATCGGCTTGTGGCTCAATATGGATGGGATGATTTGGTGTTTACCCATATATCCGCTCGAGTGCCAGGCCCGGAACATCACTTCCTAATTAATCCCTATGGCATGTTGTTCGAGGAAATCACCGCATCCAGTTTGGTGAAGGTAGATTTGGACGGCAATAAGGTGATGGACAGTGAATACGATATTAACCCGGCGGGCTTCACCATTCATAGCGCCATCCATGCAGCGCGGGAGGATGCTCAGTGCGTATTGCACACCCATAGTTTGAACGGCGTGGCGGTATCGGCGCAAAAGGAAGGGGTATTGCCCATCTCTCAGCAGTCTATTTTTGTATTGGCGTCTTTGGGCTACCACGATTATGAAGGCGTGGCGTTACGTGAAGATGAAAAGCCGCGCTTGGTGAATGATTTAGACAGCAATAATTTTCTCATGCTGCGTAATCATGGCTTACTCACGGTAGCGGATAATGTTCCCGATGCGTTTTTGTTTATGTACTTATTCGAAGCCGCTTGCATGATTCAGGTTCGGGCGCAGTCTGGTGGTGGTGAGCTGATCCCCATTAATCCGCAAATCATTGCCACTGCCCAGCAACAGGCAGAGGCAGTAACGCGATCAGCAGGTGGCAGCCTAGCGTGGCCAGCGTTGTTAAGAAAGCTAGACCGGGTAAACCCAGGTTATGACAGTTGAGGAATCCGCTATAATGCGCAGCCAAATTTGTAACACCTCCATTAAAACTTCGAGGAGAGAATCATCATGACTTGGACTGTATACCTGTCTGGAGAAATTCACACGGATTGGCGTGAACAAATCATTAACGGTGCTCATAAACTGAATCTTCCTGTGGAATTTACCTCGGCAGTAACCGATCATGATGCCAGTGACGCTGCTGGCGATATGTTGGGTGTGCCGGAGAACAGTTTTTGGCGTGATCACCAGTCTTCTAAAGTAAACGCCATTCGGACCAAAACCCTGATAGAAAAAGCGGATATTGTGATTGTGCGTTTCGGTGACAAATACAAGCAATGGAATGCGGCATTTGATGCAGGTTTTTGTGCGGCATTGGGTAAGCCTTATATTACTTTGCACGATGAAAGCATCGTTCATCCGTTAAAAGAAGTGGATGCGTCGGCATTGGCTTGGGCCAAATCTCCTGAGCAAGTGGTAGACGTTTTGCGTTATGTCGTTGCGTAATTAAGCTGCGAATATTTTTGCGTTTACCTGTAACGTTATTGAATCTTTAGAGTCTGTTTAGAAAACTGAGAAGAATTAGTGATAAGGATTCATCATGAACAGACTCAAATCTCTTTTTATCTCCGCTTATCTCACCCTGTTGGCTGTGGGCACTGTACGTGCATTTTGGATGGCGCTTGGCAGCGCTGATTGGGTTTGGGTGTTAATTGCACTGCTGTTTGGCTTGGGCTTTTTTATGTGGGTGTTCTTGTTTGATGTCTCCCGTACAGGAAAAGCATCAGTCGTAATGTGGGTTGGGCCGTTGCTTGCCATGATAGGTATGTGGCAAACCGGTGTCACGCAACTGGAACCCTGGGTGTGGGTTTTAGATGTGGGGCTGTTTGGTTCCTTAGTTTATATCCTCTGGTATTCCCGGTTTCCACAGCGAGCCTCTTCTTCGCAGATTGGCGTGGGGAAAACGCTACCAGAATTAAGCTTTGAAACTGCTTCCGGTGAATCATTCCATACTAAAGATCATCCCGGTCCTTTGTTGCTTTTATTTTATCGCGGTAACTGGTGTCCTTTGTGTATGGCGCAGATAAAAGAGGTGGCAGAAAATTATAAGAGGATGGCGGATAAAGGCGTGAAGCTGTTAATGATCAGCCCTCAAAGTCATAAGAATACCGCCAATTTGGCAGCGCGTTTTGATGTTCCCATGGAGTTTTTGGTAGATAAGAATCTGATGGCGGCTAAACAATTAGGTATAGAAGCTTTGAATGGATTGCCCACTGGTTTGGAAGCGTTAGGTTACGACAGCGATACGGTAATGCCCACAGTGATTATTACCGATCAAAACAGAAAAATAATTTTTTGCGATCAAACAGATAATTATCGAATCCGTCCCGAGCCAGAAACGTTTCTAAACGCATTAGAACAGGCCGGTATTTAAACCGGCCTGTTACAGGGTCACATGCGAGAAATCAGTTCTAAACGCCAGATGGTGAATTCAGGGTTTTCACCTTTAATATTTAAGTCTATCTCCGACATGGAAACTGAGCCGCGAATGGCGAAAGATCGGTTTACATCCCATCGTAAACCCGCTCCCAGTTTATAACTAAAACCGTCTTTACGTTTCGTGGGCACCACTGTGGAACAGTAGTAGCCATACCAATCCCACCAACAGTATTCGTATCCTGGGCCGGTAACCACATTGGTATCGATGCTGGTCCAACCCAACGAGCCAGACACAAAAGGCGAAATATCTTTATCTAGGAAATAATAAATGGTGTCGAAATTGATGCTGTATACTTCCAGGGTGTTGTTGTAATGAAAGGCGTCATCTACGGGGTTTTCAGGCTCTGCATGGGCGCGATAATCCAACTCGATCCAATCAAAACTGCCGCCAAAGGCCCAGTGTTCATCGTTGTTATACATAAAACCCATGCCAAAGCCCAAGTCATCGTCCAGTTCTAAAAAGGAACCATTGCGACCTTCTAGGGTTTCATCTTCAACATAGTTGAAATGAAAAGTGAATTCGCTGGTGTTTGCCCGTTTGCTGCGGCCTTGGGCGTGAGTATTGATGCTCCAGGAAAGTAAAAGCAGGGAAGATAACACTGCCGTCCAAATTAGCCGATGCATGATAACCTCTTGAGTTGGTAGGAATTACCTAACTGAATAAAGCAAGCGATGCATTATGTCAACGATTCCGAGTGAATCGGTCAGTGTTTATTGAAAGGGCTTTTGCTAGTGTTGCCAGCCTTAAAGCTATTCTTATGCACAAGGTAGGGCAACGAAAATGAATTGCGCAGTGGATACAAAAAAACTACTAGCCGCGGGGCATGCTTCCATGGATCAGGCGTTGGCGCTGTATGATCAGCTAGAAACCGTGGATGTGGATTTTATGCTGGGTAAGTGGAAGGGTAAGGGTTTTGATACAGGCCATCGAATGGATGGATTGCTGGAAGCGTATAATTGGCATGGCAAAGTGTTTGAAAGTGCGGATGCGGTTCATCCGTTGGTATTTTCACGACGCGGTGGCAAACAAGTACGTTTAAATCCTATATGGTTTCCATTGCGATTTGCCAAAACCTCGAAGCTGGCCACCAGTTTGCCGGCTAGGTTGGCGTTTAATATCGCCACCTATTTGTTGTTTACTCGCAAACCAAGGGCACGCCTGCGCATGACAGAGTTTCGCGGTAAAGTGAGCGCTACCATGGTGTATGATGAGCAACCCATTAACGATGTGTTTCGTAAAGTGGATGACAACACCGTTATGGGGGTAATGGATGCCAAGGGCATGAGCAAACCGTTTTTCTTTTTGTTGGAGCGTGAGGTTTAAACCTCACGCCGCCACAGCATTATTTTGTTGTGGTGGAGTGGGTTTGTTTTCTAAAACCGCACGCCAGTATTCAATTAAATGGCTGTCGTCCACTTCCCAAGGGTGAAAGCCAGGTTTGAAATACTGTAGCCAGGCTGGCACAACGGTGGCCAACAAGCCGCCGGGTTTAACCAGTTTCCAAACGCCTTTGACTATCGTGAATGGTTTTTTATGCAGGCCGTCTTGTTTTAAAAATGAATAGGTGTAAATCACACTGTAGACGGCTAAAAACCAAGAAGCTGGTAGCATAATTCGTACTCGTTTTACGTAGCTGCCACCGGTAACCTGTTGCAATAAATCAAAAGCAACGGCTTTGTGTTCGGTTTCTTCAATGGCATGCCATAACCATAAATTACGTACCGATGTGTCGATTTTATCGATGACTTTTTTGTCCTGAAGTAACCATTGCGCCATGATGGCGGTGATGTGTTCCAGGGCTGCGGTAGCGGCGAGTTGTTCAACTTTACTTAGGTTTTTTCTACCACCATTGATAAACGTTTGCGCCAGTTTTTCTCCGCCTTGGGTTTGTTGTTGATAACCGGTGGCGCTTAAGAATTTGTTAAAGGTGTCGTGTTCTAGAGAATGCATAGCTTCTTGGCCAATAAAACCGGAAATATCTTTCTGTTGCGCTTTATCGGTAACGCGATCACGAAAAGCCCGTACGGAGTCTACGAAAAAACGTTCACCATCAGGAAAGGTTAGGGACAGCGCATTGAGTAAATGAGTTTGAACAGGCTCGTTATCAAACCAGTAAGTGGGAACATCCTTAAAATCAAAATCCATTCGTTGTGGTTTGATGGAAACACTTTTTGGGGTGGGAATGATTTTACTCATGCAATACTCCTCTACGACTGTTGGCCTGAAATCAAACATCCGCTAGGCGTCGCCTTTTAGATGATATGGTTTTATACTCGTATAGATTCGAGGTTTCGTCTTTTGTGAGAGGGCCAACTTGCTTTGAATATGGGCCAAAGCCAAACCAATCTGGTGTTTCAAGGGGTTTCAGGTATATACCTATTGCTGTTGTGTGACGTGATAAACCGATTAGGTTTTAACGAGCAGGACATTATTGGCGATATGGGAATAAGCCGTGACGAGCTGTTAAAACCCGATAGCCGCATTACCATGAAAATGGGGCATGTGGCCGCACAACGGGGAACCGCATTAGCAGGGGATATGGGCTTAGGTATGGCCTATGCGCAAGCGTTAAAAGTAACGCTACATGGGTCGGTAGGTTTGGTGGCATTAACCAGCCCTACCATTGGCGACGCCTTAAAAGCCATGGCGCGATTTTTGGCATTGCGTGCACCATTTTTTAAGGCGGAATTTAACGCCACTGAACAGGACATGGTGGTAACACTGATTCCTACCATGAATATGGATGGCCCCATTCAAACGTTTATGAGTGAAGCCATTTTAATTGGTGCAGCTATTGTTGCGGAGCAGTTGTTGGGTCAGCCCTTGCAGGGTGCGCGAGTGGAAATGACAGGGCCGGAGCCAAACTATTACGCAAGATATCGTCAACAACTACCCTTGCCTGTGCAATACAAAGCCAGTGCCTGTAGTTTGTGTTTGCCTCTAGCGTTGCATGATTCCATACCGCAGCTGGCAGATCCTGTGGCAGCAGAATTAGCACGCAAGCAATGTGAGGCGGAATACCAAAAATTATTTCCTCAGCAGGAATAGTTTTGCGAGAAAATCGCTCGACATTTAAATTTGTCAGCTAAAGGGGCAGCGTTACCGGGTCAGGAAGATGTAGCGCGTCGGTTTCATATTTCTGTGCGCACTTTAAAACGGCGATTGCAGGAAGATGGCGTCAGTTTCCGTGATTTGTTGGAAACGGAGCTAAAGCAAAGAGCACAGGATTTATTAAATAACACTGATCAGGATGTTTCTGAAATAGCCTATCAGTTGGGTTATCGCGATGTGGGAAATTTTTCCACCGCCTTTAAGCGTTGGTGTGGTGTAACACCAACAGAATTTCGAAAACAAGCACATTAAAATTTAAGTAATACAGAGGAGATAGCATGGGACCGTTAGCGGGATACAAAATCATTGAACTGGCTGGCATTGGGCCAGGACCTTTTTGCGGCATGATGTTGGCCGATATGGGCGCGGAAGTGATTCGAGTGGATCGGCCCGGTGGTAACCCTTCGGCGGCGGTTGGCCACAACGTTTTATTTCGTAATCGCAAAAGCATTGCTGTGAATTTGAAAACCCCAGAGGGTGTGGAAACGATTTTAAAACTTTGTGAAGGCGCCGATGCTGTTTTTGAAGGGTACCGCCCTGGCGTAGCTGAGCGTTTAGGTGTTGGGCCAGAGCAGTGTATGTCCCGTAATGAAAAATTGGTGTATGGCCGCATGACTGGCTGGGGCCAAACGGGCCCACTCTCTCAAGCTGCTGGTCACGATATTAACTACATTTCCATTTCTGGTGCTTTGCATGCCATTGGTCGCCGTGGCGAAAAACCCATGCCACCTTTAAATTTGGTGGGCGACTTTGGTGGCGGCGGTATGATGCTGGCCTTTGGTATGGTGTGCGCTTTGTTAGAATCAAAAGGCTCCGGCAAAGGCCAAGTGGTGGATTGTTCCATGCATGAAGGTTCTGCCGCGTTAATGGCTATGTTTTATGGTCTGCGTGCCAACGGCCTGTTCAGTGATGAGCGCGGTACCCATATGTTGGATACAGGTGCGCATTTTTATGATGTGTATGAAACCAAAGATGGGAAATACGTTTCCATCGGTTCCATTGAGCCACAGTTCTATGAGCTGTTAAAACAAAAAGCCGAACTGCCTGCTGAAGATTTTGCCATGCAAATGAATCCAGCTGCTTGGCCAGAACAAAAAGAGAAAATGGCAGAAATCATCAAAGGTAAAACCCGAGATGAATGGTGTGAGTTGATGGAAGGAAGCGATGTGTGTTTTGCTCCTGTGTTAAGTTTGGAAGAAGCACCTAGCCATCCTCATAACCAAGCTCGTAACAGCTTTATTGATGTGGATGGTACGATTCAACATGCTCCCACACCACGTTTTTCTCGCAGTGAATTTGAACAGCCGGTTCCTGTAAGGGTGCCTGGCATGGATACGAAAGAAACCCTATTGGCATTCGGGTTCACGGAAGCAGAGCTGGAATCATTAATGGCTGCTGGCGCTGTAACTCAGCTGTGATTTCCTCTTTTAAACAGCGCTGACAAGTTGTATGTCAGCGCTGTTTATTTGGTTTCTACTTAGTCATTAGGCCGATAAGGCAACGGTGTTAGTAGAAATGTCTGCTTCGCTATCAAGTGCTACCGCATTAAAGGCTTTTAAATTTAGCTGTTTAACCCGCAGAACGTATTCAAAACTAAAGCCAGGCCACATGGTTGAATTGGTGCCATCTTCATTTAGATACCAACTTTGACAACCGGATAACCAGGAACTATTGCGCATACGTTTCTGAAAGTCCTTGAATTGCTTCAGCATCACGTTTTCTTTTACATCTAGATATTTCAGTTTTTTCTTCATCAAAGTTTTGGTGAACTTGGCAATGTATTTATATTGCGCTTCCTGATAAATCAAAACCGAAGTGTGGCCGGGGCCGGAGTTCGGCCCCATAATCAACATCATATTGGGGAAATGGCTAACGTTCATGCCATAGTATGCTTTGGGCTGATTGTTCCAATATTCTTTCAACGTTTGGCCGGTGGTGCCGCGAATAGAGAACGGATAGGCCGGTTCCGCAACTGCATAGCCAGTGCAATAGATAATGACATCCAGCTCATGATCCTGGCCATCGGCAGTACGAATACCCTTGGCAGTCATTTCTTTAATGCCATCAGTAAGCAAGTGAACATGGCTTTTAGCAAAGGTAGGAAACCAGTCATCGGAAACCAGTGTGCGTTTACAGCCCACTTTATAGGTGGGCGTGAGTTCGGTACGTAAGATCGGGTCTTTAATGTGTTTATTCAATTCACGCTTATGCAGGGTTTCACCAATGCGAAGCAGCTGTGGATACCACATGATGGCAGGTAAGGCCGATTCCATCATCCAATATAAACCCAGTCGTTGTGCTCGTTGCTTCCATGGATGTTTCGACCAATCCTTATGATCTTGTTCGGTATAATCGCGGTTATGCTTCGGTAACACCCAGGAAGGAGTACGCTGAAACACTTTTAATTCGCCCACTTCATCAGCGATATTGGGCACTACTTGAATAGCTGATGCGCCAGACCCAACCACGCCCACGCGCTTCCCTTTTAGGTCGATACTGTCATCCCAACGGGCGGCGTGAACAGTGGCACCTTTGAATTTCTTCATGCCTTTTATATCTGGATACTGGGGGTGGCTTAATGCGCCGGTAGCCGGTACGAAAACTCGGGCTTCGGTTACCTTGCCGTCATCGGTGGTAATTTCCCAGCGGCCACTGTCTTCGTTAAAGGTGGCGTCGGTTACGCGCGTAGAAAATCGAATAAAAGGTTTTAGATTGTATTTGTCTGCACAATGCTCGATGTATTGACGAATGTCTTCCTGGCGGGAATAGGCTTCTGGCCAATTGGGATTGGGCTCAAACGAGTAGCTGTATAAATGGGAAGGAACATCGCAAGCACAGCCGGGATAAGTGTTGGTGCGCCAAGAGCCTCCTACTCCATCTTCTCCTTCAAAGATGACAAAATTCTTGATACCGGCATTGATTAATTCAATACCCACGCCGAGCCCAGCAAAGCCTGCCCCAACAATGGCGACATCTACTTGATTGCTTTGTGCAGTCATAATGCAAATCCTGTTATGGTTATTCAAAGTCGCGGTGAATTTGGCTTGGGAAGACGCTTTATCGACCGCTATATTACAGTGATTAATGTAACATTATGGGATGATTTAAAATCATGACCCAAATCAATGGTTGAAACAGGATTAAAATTTAACCTAAGTGTATTTTGGTTAGGGTTAGCGCTCACCTCGTTGGAATAACTGAAAGAAACGGTAGGAAGGGTCGCTGCTGTCGGCTTTGCCGAGCAGAGAGCCTTCGATAATCGGGCTATCTAAATCCACAATGGAGGGATTGTGGATATTCACCCAGTCCGCCAACACGGCCCTGTGGGAAAACCTCCATTCGCCCTCTCGCTTTTCATATTTATCCAGATAGCGCCCGCCAATTAGTAGATCAAAAGGGCCTTCTTCGGTTTGCACTTTATGAAAGGCCAGAACATACACTTCTCCTTCGCCTTTATCGCCATCCAGTTTTAGATTCACTGTTGTTGTATTGTGGTGAAGAATTTCCATAGGCGCCTGAATTTCAGGAAGTTTATCAATGAAATCCATGGCCAACCCTTTAAAGAAACCGCCGTGGTCGTCGATGGCGTCTTCGTGGTAGAGGCTGCGCATCTTTTCTAAATCGCGTCGATCTGCGGCATTGCAATAGGTGTTGATTAATTCATAGATGGCTTGTTTGTCTAATAATTCTTGTAGTTGTTGTTCAGTGGGCATCACGAGCTCCGATGGTAGTAGGCGAGGATGTAGGGAAGCCTAAGGCCAAGTGGTGAGCCTTAAATACATTTTCTTTCCACCTTGAGGCTACGGAAATATCAGAAAAATCAAATCCCCAATCCAGCCGTTGCTTTTCCTTAGAAACTACGCTAATTCACTTCCAGTAAAGGCGCAATCCACTAGTTACGATGAAACTGTTGCAACAACCATTTTTCAACCTCAACAATAACCAGCACCGATCCCGATGCGGCGATAACCAGCAGCCACTCCAGAGAAGACAGCCAAACCGATTTAAAAAGATGTGTAAACCCAGGCAAGTAAGTAAAGAAAAGCTGCAATACAACCACAACAGCCACCGCCACAAAAACCGGTTTGCCCCCAAAAGGGCGTGGCGTTTGCCAGATAGGTAAGTGGGTTCGACAATTAAATAAATAAAAAATCTCAAAAAAGACCAGCGCATTTACCGCTAACGTTCTCGCTTTCTCAATGCTGTCGCCTTGCTGAGTGGAATAAAAAAATAAACCAAATACAATGGCAGTGCCAATGGCCCCCACAAATAACAGGCGATGAATCAAATAGGCATTAAGCAAACCTTCTTGGGCAGGCCGTGGTGGCTTATTCATGATGTTCGGCTCGCTGGGTTCAAAGCTAAGAGCCAGCGCTAATGATATGGCCGTAATCATGTTTACCCAAAGAATTTGCGCGGGGGTAATGGGTAACATCAACCCTAATAAAATGGCTATAGTAATCACGCTGGCTTCCGCCAGACTGGTGGGTAAAACAAATAAAATAGCCTTTATAATATTATCGTAAACCGTGCGCCCTTGGTTAACGGCTTGAGCAATGGTGGCAAAGTTATCATCGGTAAGCACAATGTCGCTGGCATCTTTCGCAGCATCGGTTCCCTTGCAGCCCATGGCAATACCAATATTTGCTCGGCGTAAAGCAGGGGAGTCGTTTACACCATCACCGGTCATAGCAACAATTTGTTGGTTGCTTTGTAATGCATTTACGATGCGCAGCTTGTGTTCTGGCGTGGTGCGTGCATACACGTCACAGGTCATTACTAATTCTTTCAGTTGATTGTCATCAGTCTTGTCCAAGTCAGCACCGGTTACTACCGTTTCACTTTTTAATCCCAGCTGTGAGGCGATAGAACCAGCAGTATGAGGATTATCACCTGTGATCATCTTTACGCAAATTCCGGCATTTTGGCATTGTTGAATAGAGGTTACCGCTTCAGGTCTAGGTGGATCGGTAATGCCGACAATCGCTAATAGAATTAAGCCGCTTTCTACATCTTGGTAACTCAGATCGGTAAGGTGTTGGCTAGGTTTATAGGCCAATGCCATTACTCGCAAACCGTCTTGCGCAAGTTGTTCGGTTTTTTTATTCCAAAAATGATGGTCAATGGGTTGCAACCCATTTTGCGCGTGTTGTTGAGTGCAGAAATGTAAAATTCGATCGGGGCCACCTTTTACCAGAATACGCTGTTGCCCCTGGTGATCATGATTCAGTGTAGCCATATAACGGCGCTCTGATTCAAACGGCAAAATATCGTTGCGTGGCCAATCTTGTTCTAACTGTTTGGGCGATAGCCCGGACTTTAGCGCCATGCTAACCAGCGCACCTTCTGTTGGGTCACCGCTTAGCTTCCAGTGGTTGTCATGGTGGGTGACGGTGGCCGTGTTACATAACAAAGCAATTTGATTGGCCAGTTGTAAGGCGTCGTTGTCGTTAGCGTTTACGGTTTGGTGTGCGTTATTTTTTATGCTGCCTTCATCGCCATATCCTTCACCACTGATACTGTATTCGCTATCGGAAAAGATTAACCGGGTAGCGGTCATCTCATTTTTGGTGAGGGTTCCAGTTTTATCGGAGCAAATTACCGAAACTGAGCCCAGCACTTCAACCGAAGGGAGTTTGCGTACCAAAGCATTAAGCTTCGCCATTTTCTGCACACCAACTGCCAGTGTGATAGTAACCACAGCGGGCAGCCCTTCTGGTATTGCTGCAACAGCGATGCCCACCGCAGCTTGAAACATGGTGATCCAATCGTATTGGCGAATAAAAATGCCAAACAGCATGGTTAGTGCTGAAAGTGCAATTATCATCAGGGTGAGTACGCGAGCAAATTGTTCTAATCGCAATGCTAATGGCGTTTTGGGTACGCTGGCTGAGCGAACCAACTCGCCAATGTTGCCTAGCTCTGTTCGAATACTTGTATTAACCACCACACCCATAGCACTACCGTAGGTTACCAGCGTTCCCATAAAAGCCATGTTTAAGCGTTCTGCCAAAGGTGTGTTGGGCTCTAATAATGTTTCGTGCTTGGAAACGGGTTGTGATTCTCCAGTCAGTGCAGACTCATCGCAGCGTAAATCTTTAATTTGAAACAAACGAACATCAGCTGGTACTCGATCACCGGATTGTAGTAGCACTACGTCACCGGGTACCAGCACCTCACTATCCACAGTAGTAATGTTGTTATCTCGGAGTACTTTGGTTTCTGTGCGTACCATATTCATAATGGCGCGCAATGCTGCCTCGGCTTTACCTTCCTGGATAAAACCAATAATGGCGTTGATGAACACTACGCCAAAGATTACCCCGGCATCAATATAGTGCTGCAATAGCAAGGTGATGGAGCCGCTTACTATTAGCACGTAAATCAGAACATTGTTGAACTGAGAAAATAAGCGCTGATAAATCGGCCTGGGTTTAGCTTCTGGTAACTTATTTGGCCCAAACTGTTTTTCCAGCTCAGGGATCTGAGCTTGCTGTAGCCCTTGGCGCGAACTATTAAGTTGATTAACAACCTGCTCAATAGGCTCGTTGTGGTAATGCATTAGAAATTCCGCTGACTTATCGAATGGCTTCAGTATACCGCTAAGGTACTG
>JBFKSL010000047.1:0-13383 GCA_041626995.1 Ketobacter sp.
ACGTGCCCAGGCGTGTCGATGATATTGATACGGTACTGGTCGAACTGACGATCCATGCCCTGCCAAAAACAGGTAGTAGCAGCAGAAGTGATGGTGATACCTCGCTCCTGCTCCTGCTCCATCCAGTCCATAGTGGCCGCACCATCATGCACCTCACCAATTTTGTGAGACACACCAGTGTAAAACAGCACGCGCTCGGTGGTTGTGGTTTTACCCGCATCCACGTGAGCACAAATGCCTATATTGCGGTAGCGCGATATGGGGGTTTGCCGTGCCACTTTGTGATCCTCAATCTATATAGATAGATGATTAGTTGCTTTATCTTAGAAGCGGTAGTGAGAGAATGCTTTGTTGGCTTCTGCCATACGGTGCACATCTTCACGCTTCTTGATCGCAGAACCTTTACCTTCAATGGCGTCCATGATTTCACCTGCTAGACGCAGAGGCATGGATTTTTCACCACGGTTACGGGCTGCATCTACCATCCAACGCATAGCCAGAGCAGTACGACGGTTAGGGCGCACTTCTACTGGCACTTGGTAGGTAGCACCACCCACACGGCGGGATTTTACTTCAACCATAGGACGCAAAGCTTCGAGCGCTTTTTCAAACTGCTCGACGGGGTCTTGATTGGATTTTTCGGCAACTTTGTCGAGTGCACCGTAAACGATACGCTCAGCAACGGATTTTTTACCGCTTTCCATCACGTGGTTGATAAATTTAGCCAGGATCTGGCTTCCGAATTTAGGGTCAGGAAGAATTTCTCGTTTTGCGACGACGCGTCTTCTTGGCATGATCTTTTTCCTATTTCAGGTTATTCCAAGACATTGGCTTGGCCTTACTCCCGCAACTTGCGGGTTAAGTGGCAGCCGATGAATACTCAGCTGCTTAATTAAGCTTTAGGTCGCTTGGCTCCATATTTGGAACGACCTTGTTTACGATCGGCTACACCCGCCGTATCCAGGGTACCGCGAACGGTGTGGTAACGAACACCAGGTAAATCCTTTACACGACCACCGCGAATCAAGATTACGCTGTGCTCTTGCAGGTTGTGACCTTCACCACCGATGTAGGATGTTACTTCGAATCCGTTAGTTAGACGTACACGAGCCACTTTACGCAGAGCCGAGTTAGGCTTCTTAGGAGTAGTGGTGTATACGCGAGTACATACGCCGCGACGCTGTGGGCAGGCTTGCAACGCGGGAACGTCGCTTTTCTCTACCTTGCGCTTACGTGGCTTACGCACCAATTGGTTAATGGTTGCCATGTAGCTGTTTCTCCAATCAATTTTGAGATCCAATTCGGTTAGATCTCGGTTTTTAATGCAAAAAATCCCGTCAACCCTTTTTGAGGGATGCGAGATTCTAAGAGTGCTTGGCTCTTAAGTCAAGCAAGCCGCCTGCTACAGCCGTTGCTCTGTAGCAGGCAAGCTTTTTGAAGCCTTACTCTTCGGGAGAGTTAAGAGCTTCACTCAATGCCTGTTCAGCATCATCTGCTGTAAATTCAGGCACTTGCGGCTCATCCTCTACCATACGCTGACGACGACGCTCAGCGTGATAAGCAAAACCGGTTCCGGCAGGGATCAAGCGACCCACTACCACGTTCTCTTTCAGACCACGCAGATCGTCCACTTTTCCGGTTACCGCCGCTTCGGTCAATACGCGGGTGGTTTCCTGGAACGAGGCAGCAGAGATGAAGGACTCTGTAGACAACGACGCTTTGGTGATACCCAGCAGCTCGCGCTCGTATTTGGCGCTAAACTTGCCGTCTTTCTCCAGAGTTTCGTTTTCATCCAGCACTCGAGCCAACTCAGCCTGCTCTCCTTTGATAAAGGAAGAATCGTTAGAGTCACTGATAATGACCTTACGCAGCATTTGACGCACAATAACCTCAATGTGCTTGTCGTTGATGCCTACACCTTGCAGTCGGTATACGTCCTGAACTTCGTTAACGATGTAGTTGGCTACGGCATTGACACCCTTAAGGCGCAAGATGTCGTGCGGGTTGGAAGGACCATCTGAGATTACCTCACCCTGCTCCACTCGCTCACCTTCGAAGATGTTTAACTGGCGCCATTTTGGAATCAGCTCTTCGTAGGCTTCACCACCATCATCCGGTGTGATCACCAAGCGAACCTTACCTTTGGTTTCTTTACCGAAGGAAACCACACCGGTTTTCTCCGCAAGAATGGAAGACTCTTTTGGCTTACGCGCTTCGAACAGATCCGCAACACGAGGCAGACCACCGGTGATATCACGGGTTTTTGAACTCTCTTGTGGAATACGGGCGATTACATCACCAGCTCCTACATGAGCCCCGTTATCCAGTTGTACGATAGAGCCTGCTGGCAGGAAGTACTGTGCAGGGGTATCGCTACCAGGCATGTTGATCAGCTCGTTATCTTCACCCACCAGCCTTACTACCGGACGCTTGTCTTTACCGGAGGAAGGACGGTCTTTGGGATCGATAATTTCGTAGTTGGTTAAACCGGTCAGCTCATCAGTGGTTTGCTTAACGGTAATACCTTCTTCAAATTCGCCAAAACTTACGCGACCTGAAAGCTCAGTGATAACTGGGTGAGTATGGGGATCCCATTGAGCGACAACTTGACCGGCATCGATCTTGTCACCCTCTTTAACGCTGATAACAGCACCGTATGGCAGCTTGTAGCGTTCACGCTCACGACCTTTCTCGTCAGCAACCGCCAGTTCGGCGGAACGAGATACCGCAACTAAGTTGCCATTTTCCTGTTGAACATATTTGATGTTGTGCAGGCGAACCGTACCTTCATTTTTAACCTGTACATTACTCACAGCAGAGCTTCGCGATGCCGCTCCACCAATGTGGAAGGTACGCATGGTCAGCTGAGTACCGGGCTCACCGATGGATTGCGCAGCGATAACACCCACAGATTCACCGATATTAACCAGATGGCCTCGAGCCAGGTCACGACCGTAACAGTTACGGCACACACCATAACGGGTATCACAAGCAATGGGCGAACGACAAACCAGCTCATCCACCGCTTCTGCTTCCAATATTTCTACCCAACCTTCATCAATCAGCGTGCCAGCAGGGGCCAATACTTCATCAGTACCAGGCTTGCAAACGTCTTGCGCCACAACACGGCCCAATACGCGCTCACCCAGCGGCTCAACCACGTCTCCGCCTTCGATCAGAGGCGTCATCAGGATACCTTGTGTAGTGCCACAATCGTCTTCAGTTACTACCAAGTCTTGAGCAACATCCACCAAACGACGAGTCAGATAACCAGAGTTTGCGGTTTTCAGTGCGGTATCCGCCAGACCTTTACGAGCACCGTGAGTAGAGATGAAGTACTGTAGTACGTTCAGACCTTCACGGAAGTTCGCTGTGATAGGCGTTTCAATGATAGAGCCATCGGGCTTAGCCATCAGGCCACGCATACCAGCCAGCTGCCGAATCTGAGCTTGAGAACCCCTTGCGCCAGAATCTGCCATGATGAAGATGGAGTTAAAGGCTTTTTGATCAACCTCTTTTCCATCTTTGTCGATCACTTTGTCAGTGGACAAACGCTCCATCATCGCCTTGGCTACCATATCATTGGTACGTGACCAAATATCGATAACTTTGTTGTAGCGCTCGCCCTGGGTTACCAGACCGGAAGCAAACTGATCTTCGATTTCGCGCACTTCATCATCCGCTTCGGAGATGATACGCGCCTTCTCTTCTGGAATTTCCATATCGTCTATACCGATTGAAGAACCAGACAGAGTAGCTTGGTGGAAACCAAGGTACATCAGTTTATCGGCGAAGATAACCGTCGCTTTTAGACCCAATCGACGATAGCAAGCGTTGATTAAGCGTGAGATGGTTTTCTTGGTCATGGACTGATTGATCAGCTCAAAGGGCAACCCCTTAGGCAAAACATCCCACAACATACAGCGTCCTGGAGTGGCGTCCGCAATAAAGGTACGCTCTACCATCTCGCCGTCATCTTGTTTAACTGTTTCCGTTACGCGCACTTTGATGCGGGAGTGAACGGTTACCACCTTGTTAAGCAGCGCACGGGATGCTTCTTTGGTATCGGCAAACACCATACCTTCACCCGGCGCGTTAATGCGATCACGGCTGATATAGTACAGTCCCAATACAACATCCTGAGTTGGAACAATAACCGGGTCACCGTTCGCAGGGGATAGCACGTTATTGGTGGACATCATTAAAGCACGAGCTTCTAACTGAGCTTCTAACGTCAACGGTACGTGCACCGCCATTTGGTCTCCGTCGAAGTCAGCGTTATAAGCGGAGCATACTAATGGATGCAGTTGAATCGCTTTACCTTCGATCAATTGAGGCTCAAAAGCCTGAATACCCAAACGGTGAAGTGTAGGAGCACGGTTAAGCATAACCGGATGCTCACGAATCACTTCTGCGAGGATATCCCAAACTTCGGCGGTTTCCCGCTCTACCATTTTCTTGGCAGCTTTGATTGTGGTAGCAAGACCACGGGCTTCCAACTTGGCGAAGATAAATGGCTTGAACAGTTCCAATGCCATCTTCTTGGGCAGACCGCACTCATGCAATTTGAGAGTTGGCCCCACCACAATTACGGAACGGCCAGAGTAATCTACGCGCTTACCCAGCAAGTTCTGACGGAAACGACCTTGCTTACCTTTGATCATGTCGGCCAAAGATTTCAACGGACGCTTATTGGAACCCGTGATTGCGCGACCGCGACGGCCGTTATCCAATAAAGCATCTACCGCTTCTTGCAGCATACGCTTTTCGTTACGCACAATGATGTCAGGGGCGTTCAGATCCAGCAGGCGCTTCAAGCGGTTGTTACGGTTGATCACGCGACGATAGAGATCGTTCAGGTCAGAGGTAGCAAATCGACCACCATCCAAAGGAACCAAAGGACGCAGATCAGGTGGAAGCACAGGCAATACACTTAAAATCATCCAAGTGGGATCATTGCCGGAATCATGAAAGGCTTCCATCAACTTCAAACGCTTGGTGACCTTTTTGATCTTGGTTTCGGAGTTGATGTTGGGCAGTTCTTCACGCAGTTCACGAATCTCTTGTTCCAGATCCATGTCTAACAGTAGCTTCTGTACCGCTTCAGCACCCATGCTGGCGTCGAATTCGTCACCGAACTCTTCCAATGCTTCGTAATATTGCTCATCGGTGAGCATTTGGCCGCGTTCCAGAGTGGTTGTACCTGGATCGGTTACGACGAAAGATTCGAAATACAACACGCGCTCAATATCACGCAGGGTCATGTCCAACAACAGACCGATACGGGATGGCAGCGATTTCAGGAACCAGATATGAGCAACCGGGCTAGCCAATTCGATGTGACCCATGCGATCACGACGAACTTTAGACAGGGTTACTTCAACGCCACACTTCTCACAGATAACTCCGCGATGCTTGAGTCGCTTATATTTTCCACAAAGACATTCGTAGTCTTTTATAGGGCCGAAAATTCGAGCACAGAACAGACCATCACGCTCTGGCTTAAAAGTACGATAGTTAATGGTCTCTGGTTTTTTCACTTCGCCAAAGGACCAGGCACGGATCATTTCAGGTGACGCCAGACCAATTCGAATGCGATCGAATTCTGCGTCTTGTCCTTGTGATTTAAGCAGGTTCAGTAGATCTTTCACTGAAGTTCCTCCACTTGGAGCCAGTAAGGAGGGCTAACGCCCTCCGATTTTTATTCGTGTTACTCGTTTTCAAGCTCGATATCGATGCCCAAGGAACGAATCTCTTTCACCAGTACGTTGAAGGATTCCGGCATGCCGGGATCCATACGGTGATCGCCATCTACGATGTTCTTATAGATGCGGGTTCGTCCATTCACATCATCGGATTTCACGGTCAACATTTCCTGTAGAGTATAAGCAGCACCGTAAGCTTCCAGCGCCCACACTTCCATCTCTCCGAAACGCTGCCCACCGAACTGAGCTTTACCACCCAAAGGCTGCTGAGTAACAAGACTGTACGAACCGGTTGAACGAGCATGCATTTTGTCGTCCACCAAGTGGTTCAGCTTAAGCATGTACATGTAGCCTACGGTTACTGCGCCATCGAAGCGCTCACCGGTTCGACCGTCATGAAGCACGGTTTGACCGTTACGAGCGATTCCCGCCAGCTCCAGCATATCTTTCAACTCAGGCTCTTTAGCCCCATCGAAAACAGGGGTAGCAATGGGCACACCGCGGGTTAAGTTCTTGCACAAGGTAAGAATTTCCTCATCACTGAAAGAATCCAGGTCTTCGTTTTTCTCACCGATTTGGTTGTAGACTTTACCCAGGAATTCACGCAGTTCTGCTACTTTCTGTTGAGTTCTCAACATGGCTTCGATGCGCTTACCAATACCATGAGCAGCCATACCCAAATGGGTTTCCAGAATCTGCCCCACGTTCATACGAGAAGGTACACCCAGAGGGTTCAATACCACATCTACTGGCTCACCGTTTTCATCGTAAGGCATGTCTTCAACTGGCATGATTACCGAGATAACACCTTTGTTACCATGGCGACCCGCCATTTTGTCTCCAGGCTGAATGCGACGCTTAACGGCCAAGTGCACTTTAACGATTTTCAGAACGCCGTGAGCAAGGTCATCTCCGGAAGAAATCTTGCGCTTCTTCTCAGCCAGCTTTTTCTCTTGCTCAGAACGCACTTCGTCTAAGTAGGCTTTGCTGCTTTCCAATTGCTCAGCAACCTGATCCGCATTAGGACGCAGGTCGAACCATTGAGCAGGCTCTAATGAATCCAACACTTCTGCAGTGATGGTGTCACCTTTTTTCAAGCCTGCGCCAGAGGCGACAGCGGTTTCACCTTCCAACAGCTTGCGCAGACGGCCTAGGGTAGCACCCTGAATGATTCGGAATTCGTCATTCAAGTCCTTACGGTACTTATCAATCTCTGCGCTTTCGATATCGATCGCACGTTGATCTTTTTCCACTCCGTCACGGGTGAATACCTGTACATCAATAACAGTACCCTTGGTGCTTGAAGGCACACGTAGAGAAGTGTCTTTAACGTCAGAAGCTTTTTCACCGAAGATGGCACGCAGTAGCTTTTCTTCTGGCGTCAGCTGAGTTTCGCCTTTGGGCGTTACCTTGCCTACCAGAATATCACCAGGGCCTACTTCTGCACCGATGTGAACGATACCGGACTCATCCAACTTGGCCAACGCGGCTTCACCCACGTTAGGAATATCGGAAGTGATCTCTTCCGGCCCTAACTTGGTGTCACGAGCCACACAGGTCAATTCCTGAATGTGAATGGTGGTGAAGCGATCTTCCTGCACCACGCGCTCAGAGATCAGAATGGAATCCTCAAAGTTGTAACCATTCCAGGGCATGAAAGCCACACGCATATTCTGACCCAAAGCCAGCTCACCCATATCGACCGACGGGCCGTCAGCCAGAATGTCACCACGGGAAATGACGTCACCTACGCTTACCAAAGGACGCTGGTTGATACAGGTATTTTGGTTTGAGCGGGTGTACTTGGTCAGGTTGTAGATATCTACGCCAGCATCATCATTACTGGATATTTCATCTTCATGAGCACGCACAACAATACGAGATGCGTCAACACGATCCACAATACCACCTCGACGTGCTACCTGACATACGCCGGAGTCACGTGCCACGATACCTTCCATACCGGTACCGACCAGAGGCTTCTCAGCACGCAGCGTCGGAACCGCCTGTCGTTGCATGTTCGACCCCATCAAAGCACGGTTCGCGTCATCGTGTTCAAGGAAAGGAATCAAAGATGCTGCCACAGACACAACTTGACGAGGTGACACATCCATCAAATTTACGTTGTCGGCAGTCGTTACGGTAAATTCGTTACGATGACGTACGGGAACCAAATCTTCGATCAGGTTGCCATCTTCATCCACTTCGGCGTTAGCCTGAGCGATAACGTACTCACCCTCTTCGATGGCTGAGAGGTAAATCACATCATCGGTGATCTTGCCATTTACAACTTTTCGATAAGGGCTTTCCAAAAACCCGTAATCGTTAGCTCGAGAGAAGGTTGCCAAAGAGTTGATCAGACCAATGTTTGGACCTTCAGGGGTTTCAATTGGACAAACACGACCGTAGTGAGTGGGGTGTACGTCACGAACCTCAAAGCCAGCACGCTCACGAGTCAGACCACCTGGGCCTAACGCGGAAACACGACGCTTATGAGTAATCTCAGACAGCGGGTTGTTTTGGTCCATAAACTGAGACAGCTGACTGGAACCAAAGAACTCTTTAATGGCTGCGGCAACTGGCTTGGCGTTGATCAGGTCTTGCGGCATCAAACCTTCGCTCTCAGCCAAAGACAAACGCTCTTTAACAGCGCGCTCAACACGAACCAAACCAACACGGAATTGGTTTTCCGCCATTTCACCCACGCAACGCACACGACGGTTACCCAGATGATCGATATCATCCACTACGCCATTGCCGTTGCGAATATCAACCAGGCATTTCAGTACATCTACGATGTCTTCATTTGACAGAGTGCCTTCGCCTTCAGACTCTTCACGGCCCAAACGACGATTGAACTTCATGCGGCCTACCGCAGACAGATCATAGCGCTCAGCGGAGAAGAATAGATTCTTGAACAGGCCTTCCGCCGCATCTTTTGTTGGCGGCTCACCTGGACGCATCATGCGATAGATTTCCACCAATGCCTCTAGCTGGTTAGTGGAAGAATCACCACGCAAGGTATCGGAAACGAACGCACCACGATCCAATTCATTGATATACAATGTTTCGAATTCAGTAACACCGGCTTCTGCCAGAGTCTCTAGAAGCGGCACCGTCAGCTCTGCATTACATTCGCAAATCAGCTCGCCAGTGGATTTATCCACAATATTCTTAGCGACTACTTTGCCTTCCAGGTACACCTTTGGAACCGCCATCCATTCGATGTTGGCATTCTCTAACTGACGAATGTGGCGAGCGGTAACACGACGGCCTTCTTCAACTAAAACTTCATCACCCGCTTTGATGTCGAACATGGCGGTTTCACCACGCAGACGCTCTGGGATCAGTTTCAGCTTGAACTCGCCACCTTCCAGAATAACGGTGTTGGTATCGAAGAACATGTCGAGCATTTCTTCGTTTTCGTAACCCAAAGCACGCAACAGGATAGTTGCGGGCAACTTACGACGGCGGTCGATACGAACATACACCAAATCTTTGGCATCAAATTCGAAATCCAACCAAGATCCGCGGTAAGGAATAATTCGAGCAGAGTAAAGCAGTTTTCCTGAGGAGTGGGTTTTACCACGGTCATGATCAAAGAACACACCAGGAGAACGGTGAAGCTGAGACACGATAACACGCTCAGTACCGTTAATAACGAAAGTACCGTTATCGGTCATCAATGGGATTTCGCCCATGTAGACTTCTTGCTCTTTGATGTCTTTGATGGCCTTACTGGATGACTCCTTGTCATAGATGATCAGGCGGATTTTCACCCGCAGTGGAGCAGAATAGGTAGCACCACGCATCTGGCATTCCTGTACGTCAAAAACAGGAGTACCTAGAGAGTAATCTACATATTCGAGGGCTGCATTTCCGGAGTAGCTAGCAATGGGAAATACGGATTTGAATGCCGCTTGCAGGCCTTCATCAATACGCTCATCTGACGATTTATCGAGTTGTAGGAATTTACGATAAGAATCCAACTGGATGGCCAGCAAATAGGGCACTTCCATCGCGTCAGTGAGTTTACCGAAGTCCTTACGGATTCTTTTCTTTTCGGTGAAAGAATATGCCATCTGAGTTCCTCAGTTTGTCACTCTGCAAAATTGATAAATTTCGCTTAATCGAAGTTGTAACTTCGCGTTATATCCCTTCGGGTTTCCCCTTTTGGGTTTTGTTGCAAAAAAGCGAATTACGATACTGCTCACTTTTTTGGTTAGGCCGCTACGACTACGAATGCACCGGCCCGAAAACTTGTATTCTTTGACGCTCTATCAAAAACGTCAAAAGGCCGGTGGCATTTAGCCACCAGCCCAGAAGCAAATTGCGTAAAACTACGCAGATTTGCCAAGCTGTTACTTAAGGGCAACCTTAGCGCCAGCTTCTTCCAGTTCTTTCTGAACTTTTTCAGCTTCGTCTTTGGTAACGCCTTCTTTAACAGACTTAGGTGCACCTTCAACCATTTCCTTAGCTTCTTTCAAGCCAAGACCGGTGATGCCGCGGATTGCTTTGATTACTGCAACTTTGTTGTCGCCGAAAGATTCCAGAATTACGTCGAATTCGTCTTTCTCTTCAACGGCAGCGCCACCAGCATCGCCAGCAACGGCAGCAACTGCAACAGGTGCAGCAGCAGATACGCCGAATTTTTCTTCGATGGCTGAAACCAGTTCAACCAAATCCATAACGCTCATTTCAGCAATAGCGTTCAAAATATCTTCGTTGGACAGAGCCATGGTTCAATACTCCTGAATTTCTCAATTCAATATATAAAGTTTCAAAATTAAGCTGCTTCTTTTTGGTCTTTGACCGCTGCAAGAACTCGAGCGATTTTGCCAGGTGCGTCGTTGAGTGTACGTGCAAACTTGGTAACAGGCGCTTGCAATACACCAGCGAGCATGCCCAGGGCTTGGTCGCGAGTCGGAAGCTTAGCCAGACGGTCGATTTCATTGGCGCCGTATACAACACCACCCACCGCAAGGGCTTTCACTTCTAACGTTTCGTTCTCTTTGGCGAAGTCTTTGATCATGCGTGCTGCCGCACCCGGATCTTCAATAGACAATGCCAAAATCGTCGGGCCAACCAGGGATTCTTTCAGGCACTCAAACTCAGTACCTTCAACCGCGATACGCGCTAGGGTGTTTCGTACAACTTTCAGATACACACCTTGCTCGCGAGCCTGTTTACGCAAACCAGTCATTTGCTCAACAGTTAATCCACGATAGTCAGCGATTACAGCGGACAGAGCACCAGATGCGACTTCGTTGACTTCGGCAACAATTGCCTTTTTGTCTTGTAGTCTTAGTGCCACTGAACACCTCTCATTTAGCTAAGTTACGTTTCCTGATATCTCCTTAGCATTCACTTCGGCGATACCAGGTCGCGGTGCCCGACTCAGAAACAACTGAATCTTGAACCACCGCGTCTGCGCAGGCAGGTTTAAGCGCTTAATTGACAACTCACTAATTAACCGCACCTGCGGTCTTTGACGCGCCTTCTGTTTGCCTCACACAACGGCTCAACAAACAAAGGGCTCAAAGTCTTTTTACAAGCCTTAGTATTCTAAGCTTGCTTGATCAATCGCAATTCCTGGACCCATAGTAGAGGACAGAGTAATGCGCTTGACGTAGGTTCCTTTTGCGCTGGCTGGCTTGGCTTTTTTCAGGTCACCCATCAAAGCTTCCAGGTTTTGCTTGATAGCACCTGGCTCAAAACCAACCTGACCAACGGAACAATGAATAATACCGGCTTTGTCAGTACGGTAACGCACCTGACCCGCTTTGGCATTTTTTACTGCTGTGGCCACATCAGGAGTAACCGTTCCAGTCTTGGGATTAGGCATCAGGCCACGTGGCCCAAGAATCTGACCTAACTTGCCCACAACGCGCATGGCATCAGGGGATGCAACAACCACGTCGAAGTCCAGGTTACCCTTTTGAACTTCTTCTGCCAGGTCATCCATACCCACCAAATCAGCACCAGCATCTTTGGCTGCTTCGTCATTAGCACCTTGAGTAAATACAGCCACACGAACGGTTTTGCCTGTTCCGTTCGGCAGAACGCTTGCACCACGCACTACCTGATCAGATTTACGAGGGTCTACACCCAGGTTAACCGCCACATCGATGCTTTCTTTGAACTTAACGGTGGACAATTCAGTTAACAGTGAAACTGCTTCGACTACGTCGTAAGACTTTTCGCTATCAACTTTTTCACGAATTGTTTTTTGTCGCTTGGTTAATTTCGCCATCTTATAAACCCTCTACTTCTAAGCCCATGGCGCGAGCAGAGCCCGCGATGGTACGTACCGCCGCATCCATATCTGCAGCTGTAAGGTCAGGCATTTTCGTGGTAGCAATTTCTTCCAACTGCGCACGAGTCACTTTACCAACCTTGTTTTTGTTGGGCTCACCGCTACCCTTCTGAATTTTTGCCGCTTTCTTCAACAAAATAGAGGCTGGAGGGGTTTTGGTTATGAACGTAAAGGAACGGTCATTATAAACCGTGATAATAACAGGAATAGGCATTCCAGGTTCAAACGCAGGAGGCTGAGTTTGAGCGTTGAATGCTTTACAGAATTCCATGATATTAACACCGTGCTGACCCAGTGCGGGACCAACAGGTGGGCTGGGGTTAGCTTGCCCAGCTTTAACTTGAAGCTTGATATAAGCTTGTATTTTCTTTGCCATTTCACCTACTCCTCGGGTTCAAACGCTGGGTTTAGCAGCTCCCCGTATAAAGTAAAAATCCCCACAGAATAGTTCCTGCAGGGGTCGAAAGCTTGTTTAGCCTTTTTCTACTTGACCGAACTCCAACTCAACTGGAGTTGAACGACCAAAGATAAGAACCGCAACTTGCAGTCGGCTCTTCTCGTAATTCACTTCTTCTACCACGCCATTGAAGTCTGCAAATGGGCCATCCACCACACGAACCACTTCGCCGGGCTCGAACAGAGTTTTTGGTTTTGGCTTTTCAACACCATCTTCAACACGCTGCAGTATAGCTGCCGCCTCACGATCGGAAATGGGCGCAGGCTTATCCGCCGTACCGCCAATAAAACCCATCACCTTTGGGCAGTCTTTAACCAAATGCCAAGTAGCATCATTCATTTCCATTTGCACTAGCACGTAGCCAGGAAAGAACTTCCGCTCACTCTTGCGCTTTTGACCACCACGCATCTCTACCACTTCTTCTGTAGGCACCAAAATTTCACCGAACTGGTCTTCCATCTCGGCTAATTTTACCCGCTCCATCAGAGATCGCTTTACATGCTTCTCAAAGCCTGAGTAGGCGTGCACCACGTACCAACGCTTTGCCATTTGCAACCTCTTATATCTATCCTACGATCTCGGATATGATCAGACCCAACAACGAATCCAAACCCCACAGCAGCAACGCCATAAGAGCCACTACCAACACTACGATTCCAGTGGTTTGCGCCGTTTCCTGCTTAGTAGGCCAGACCACACGACGCACCTCTGCGCGAGCATCCTGTAGCAACGCAATGAACGCCTGCCCTTTAACTGTAAAAGAGGCAACCAAGGCTGCAAGAATACCCAGCACAACAATCGCCACCACACGATAAAACAGCGGCGCCGGTTGACCATCGAACAGCTCTAGCGGCTGGCTATCAAAATAGGCATTACCCACTACGGCGGCAGCTACCAAAATCGTC
>JBFKSL010000048.1:0-13370 GCA_041626995.1 Ketobacter sp.
CTAACAGCAGCAGAAAAATGAAGCGAAAAGATTCACGCGACCCATTTGGTTGCGCATTAATAGAGGGTAAATCGATGTTAACGTTAAAGCTTCAGGAACCCATGAAAGGCTGGTTGGAGTTGAATGAAACCCACCAACAGGAGCCAATGGAATTTACTATTGATGTAATGTTTATGAAGCGCAGCAAACCCTGGCAGCCACAACCGTTCACTGGCACTTTGCGTTTAGCCAAGCGTAACGTTGAAACGGAAACCCATGGATACCTCACTATCAAACCCAGTGGCCCGCGCTATGAATTGAAATTCGAATTTCCCGGTTTGGGTATGGTAGAAGCCAAAGGGGAAAAAAGTTATGACCTGTTTAACTTAAAAGATTCCCTCACTATGTGTCCGTTAACTTTGTATAAAGATGGCAATGCCATCGGTTATTGCGAAGTGGCGTACGAAGATTCGATTTTGGCCTTTCCTTTTAAAGCGTTGCGGCTAACTTCTTACGCTTTGGGATAAGAATTAGGTGATATTGGGGAACAGTTTGGGGAAACAAAATATGAACAGCATGAGTGAATTATTTCTAAGGGATGAGTTTGCAGAAGAACGGCGCAAAATGAATGAATGCCGTTTTATGCATCATGCTGAAGGCCATTACGAAAGCTATTTTCTACGAGCCAATCATCCCAGTAGGCCCATTGCGTTTTGGATTCGTTACACCATTTTTGCGCCCAAAGGCCGACCGCAGGATAACTTGGGTGAGCTATGGGCGGTGGTGTTTAACGGTGAAACCAATAACATCATCGCAGTAAAAGAAGAGTTTCCGCTCTCACACTGTCAATTTGATAACAGCTGTTTGAATGTGAACATTGCGGGCGCCACCTTGCGCCCTGGCGCCATGATTGGTGAAGCCAAAAATCACAGCGACAAGATCAGTTGGGATCTGGCCTATAGCCCTGGCGATAAACCCATTCGCCTGCTGCCAGAAGCGTTGTATGAAGGCCCGTTCCCGAAAGCAAAAGCTTTGGTGGCAAATCCTAACTGCGTGTTCAACGGTCATATCCTGATAAACGGCGATGCTATGCCGGTGGAAAACTGGGTGGGCAGCGAAAACCACAATTGGGGAAGCAAGCACACCGATGAGTATGCCTGGGGGCAGGTGGCCGGTTTCGATAATGATCCGGAAGCCTTTTTGGAATGCGCCACTGCGCGAATCAAGCTGGGGCCGGTAAAAACACCCTGGATGACCACATTGGTTTTGCGCGTAGATGGTGTAACTTACGAGCTTAACAGCTTGCTAAAAGCACCGTTAGCAAAAGCCAGCTATCGTTATTTTCATTGGAATTTTGAAACCAGTAATAAGCTCATCAGTGTGCGCGGAGAAATTAAAGCGCCGAAAGCCTATTTTGTGGGGCTAACCTATGGCAATCCACCGGGAGGCACGCACACCTGTTTGAACAGTAAGTTAGCGTCCTGTTCTTTGAGTTTTAAAGTGAAAGGAAAGCTGCCCCGAGTGCTGGAAACACAAAACCGGGCAGCGTTCGAAATTCTTACCGATGATTTTGGCCACGGTGTACCCGTGGTGGTGTGATTTAATTGGGATGCTTAAACGGTGATGGTTTCCACGCCGTTTTCGGTGCCCAGTAGCAACACATCGGCAGCGCGACGGGCAAACAAGCCATTAGTCACTACGCCCACAATATTATTCAATTGAGCTTCCAGCTTCACCGGCTCTGCAATCTGCATATTGTGAATATCCAAAATAATGTTGCCGTTATCGGTTACAAATCCTTCGCGATACACCGGGTCACCGCCAAGCTTTACGATCTCCCGCGCCACATGGCTGCGCGCCATGGGAATCACTTCCACCGGTAAAGGAAAGGCACCTAAAACGTTTACCTTTTTGCTGCCATCGGCAATGCACACAAACTTTGTTGCCACTGCAGCGATAATTTTTTCCCTTGTTAGCGCGCCACCGCCGCCTTTGATCAGGCATAGGTTAGGGTCAGCCTCATCGGCACCATCAACATAAACGGGAATGTCGTCAACCGCATTTAGGTCATAAACGGGAATGCCGTGCTTTTCCAAACGCTGACGGGTGGCTTCCGAGCTGGCCACAGTGCCTTCAATGTCGGCTTTCATCTCTGCCAGGTAATCGATGAAATAGTTGGCGGTAGAGCCGGTGCCAACACCCACGATAGTACCTTCTTCCACGTAACTTATGGCGGCCTTGGCCACCGCTTGTTTCAGTTCGTCTTGGCTTAATTTTTCGCTCATGGAAGATTCCTGCTTGGATTGGGTGGCTGAGGGCGAATTATAAATTGGTGGGGTTGGTTATACTAGATTGTGGCGAAAGTTAGTATAAAGAAGACCAGTGAACAATGGTTTCAAAGCAGAAAACCTCTCTTGAATCCGAGCTTTAGTGTATTCTTACTCTCAAATCGAAAAATTCAAAACCAGAGCCGCGCAACACCATGCCAATCCGAACCATAAAAAAAATCCTGCAAGCGCGCGTTTATGACGTAGCGGAAGAAACCCCGGTTGATCGAGCCCGTTCCCTATCGCGTCGTCTGAATAATCAAATTTGGCTCAAAAGAGAAGACCTGCAACCAGTGTTCTCCTTCAAAATTCGCGGTGCCTATAACAAAATCGTGAATCTGTCTGACGAAGAAAAGAAACGCGGTGTGATCTGTGCGTCGGCAGGTAACCATGCGCAAGGGGTAGCGCTGGCTGCTGCCCGCTTGGGTATAAAATCCGTAATTGTGATGCCGCAAACTACGCCAGAAATCAAAGTGAATTCTGTGCGCACTTTGGGTGGCAAAGTGGTGTTGCACGGTGACGCCTTCGATCAGGCTGCTGCTCACGCTATGAAGCTGAAAGAAAAGCATGGTTATACCTTTGTGCACCCTTTTGACGATCCCGATGTGATTGCCGGTCAGGGCACCGTTGCCATGGAAATTCTGCGTCAGCACACCGGCGAGCTGGAAGCGGTGTTTGTGCCTGTGGGCGGGGGTGGTTTGATTGCTGGCGTGGCTTGCTACATCAAGTACTTGCGCCCGGAGATCAAAGTGATTGGTGTAGAGCCAGTGGATTCCAACTGCCTGCAACAGGCCATGGAGGCAAAGCGCAGAGTGACGCTACCCGAGGTGGGCTTGTTTGCCGATGGTGTGGCGGTGAAGCAAATTGGTAAAGAAACCTATCGCTTGGCCAAGGAATACGTGGACGAAGTGATCACCGTCAGCACCGATGAAATCTGCGCATCCATCAAAGACCTTTTCGATGATACTCGCTCAATTAACGAACCTGCTGGCGCCTTAGCCGTGGCTGGTTTGAAAAAGTATGTGGAGCGCGAGCAGATCCAAGATGCCCATTTAATGGCTATTTGCAGCGGCGCCAATGTGAATTTTGATCGTCTGCGCCATATTGCCGAACGCGCCGAGCTGGGGGAGCACCGCGAAGCCGTGTTCGCTGTTACCATTCCCGAAAAGCCGGGCAGCTTTAAACGTTTTTGTGAAACTTTAGGCAAGCGCTCCATTACCGAGTTTAACTACCGCTATTCCTGCGATGACGCTGCTCACGTGTATGTGGGCGTTCAGATCAGTGGCAACGCCGCTCGCGAGCAGATTATTCAAAGCCTGGAGAAAAAGGGCTATCCGGTGGCAGACCTGTCGGATAACGAGATGGCCAAACTGCACATCCGTCATATGGTGGGTGGGCGTGGCCCGGCTCAGGTGGATGGTGGCGGTGTACAAAATGAAGTGATCTACCGCTTTGAATTCCCTGAGCGCCCTGGCGCCTTAATGGCTTTCCTCACTAAACTGGGCCAGCACTGGAATATCAGTTTGTTTCATTATCGTAATCATGGTGCAGCCTTTGGTCGCGTTTTAGTTGGCCTGCAAGTTCCGGTGAAAGAGCGACCACAGCTTAAGCGCTATTTCAAAGAGCTGGACTATCGTCACTGGAATGAGAGTGAGAACCCTGCTTACCACTTATTTTTGAAATAAATCATAGTTTTAGAAAGAAGGACTTTCCAACTTAGGAAACACGTGTTAATTTTCTCGACAGCCTGAGTATTGTTTTGTTACAGATTTCCAAAATTACAGTATTTACAAGTAATAACATCCGATTGCGCAAAATGTGAGCTACTGCTCACTTGCCGGCTGGCCCCCATTGCAGCGTGGTCTATAGTGTAATCAGGAAGGTCTGTATACAAAGCGTTTTTCGCAGTAAAGATGCTCAGATTCTTGGCCCCAATAACATACAAAAATGATTAGCTAAGAACAGACCTGCCCCATCCAAGACGGGTGTCGATTTAGGAGAGAGGGGTAGTGTTTTAATAAGGCAGATTGAGAAATGAAGAAAAAGCCAGATTTGCTCGTGGTATTAGTAATGGTGCTTGGTATTGGTGTTCTTGCCAGCAGTTATACCCAGGGCCAGCCTGATCCAGAAGTTGTTGCCAGCCAGTTTTCCATTCGATAACAGGCTGTTTTAAAAGGAGAAGCCAGCACCGTAGCTGTGCCGATCCGTTACAATACCGTTCATTGCAATATCCCAATTTTCATTGGGTAATTCCTTCACTTTTTGACACTCATGGGCCACCCCCAGCAGGCAGGGCTTGCGTGGTTTTGAGTGATTGTTCATAAAGGCGAAGGTGCGATCATAAAAACCACCCCCCATGCCCATGCGGTTGCCTTGTTCATCAAAGCCCACCAGTGGCGTAAGCACTAAATCCAGAATCCAAGGCTGGCAGCGGTCATCGTGCTCGCATAATGGTTCGGGAATGCCGAAGCGGTTCTTGGCCAATATTTGATTGGGCCAGTGTTCCATAAACAGCAGATTGCCTTTTTGAAACGGGTGCAATACCGGTAAGTACACTTGCTTGCCCATGCGCCAGGCCAGTTCTATCAGGGGCTGTGGGTCGATTTCCCCGTCATTGGGAATGTAGGCGGCAATGCGTTGGGAGTAGATAAAAGCGGGCAACCTTATCAGCTGTCGACATAACCCCATAGAGGCCTGAATCTGTTGCTGTTTGCTTAGGTTGCGTCGAGTTTGGCGCAGTTGTTTGCGCAGAGCATTTTTACTGGCGCCGCTGTTGTTGGGCAGTTCCATAAGCAGGTGATCAGATTGCAGAGTCACAACAGCCTCGCTCCATGAAATGAAAGAGCCCCCCGTTCTGCCGAGTCTAGCGGTAGCCCTTGAACCCTAGGTTCAAGGTGGTGGCTCCTGTAATGTATCGGGCTTTCCGTCGTGCGGACATGCGCTCCCACATTAACCAGAACCCCCGGGTAAAAAAAGCATCGGCTCAGGGACGTCGGCCAGAAGCTCGAACAGCGCAGGGGGCTGAGTGGTTAAGTATAACGGAAAAGGGGCGCTTCTCGAATGAGATTATTCTGTCACCTCAAAATAAAGCCTTGAAGCCTGAGCTGTGTGCATTTTATGCGTTAAGAAATGGATTGTGAAAATTACCTTTACTATTGTGAAGGTTGGGGGTTAATTAGGATTTCAAGGAAGTATTGATCGATCATTTCTGATGGCCAGACCATGGAAACATTCCCTGAAATAGCACCCTATTTAACGCATCCGCTGGTATTGGTGGGTTTTGTTTTAATGCTGTTTTTCAGCATCCACCGCACTCTGATTAAATCGGGGCTGATACCGCCGCTGTCGAAAAAAGACGGCACATCGGTGCTTCAGCAATTATTACGTTATGGCTTTTGGGTGGCATTGGCGATCATCATTGCTGGTGTGGTTGTGCAAACTGTTCAGCTCTGGCAGCAAACGAAAAATGCGGAACTCGGTAGACCCGTTGTTGATGTCAACGGCGATAACAATAGGGTGGTGATTAATAACGCTCAGATACCATCACAGTTATTGGATACACTGCGTCAGCAGGGGGTTACTCAGGGCGCGTTAAACAGCTTCTTCGCCACCTTGCAGCTGGAGCAGGTGCCACCAGACAAACTTTCTCAAGCATTGCAAAGTATCGCAGAGCGTCATCTCGCTCTAAAGCAACAGATTGCGCAATTGCAGCAACGCGATAGCGAACACAGTGCGTTGCTTGCCCAGGCAGAGGCTTCACTTAATGAAGGGGAGTACGGGCGAGCCGAATCTCTGATTCAGGCCTACGATGTGGCGGAGGCGAAAGCCGAAGCTGAGACTCTGGAAAAGTTAAGTCGGCAGCGTTTAAATCGTGCGGCAGCCAAAGCCCTATTGGGCGAGGCGGCGTTGGCCCAATTTCAACATCAAAAAGCGGCGAATTACTTTGAACAGGCAGCGAATTTAGTGCCTGAAGATCAAGTAAAACAAAAAGTCACCTACCAGTTGCAGCGGGCAGACACCTTATATGACTTGGGTTTGTATAAGGGAAACAATGCTGCTTTTGAAAAGGCGATTGAGATTTATCGAAATGCGCTGAATTACTATTCCCGTGAGCACTCGCCGATGCAATGGGCGGGGGTGCAGAATAACCTGGGGTTGGCGCTATGGACGTTGGGTGAGCGTGAACCCGGTCGTGGCCGACTAGAAGAAGCTGCCATCGCTTTTCGACAGGCCCTTGAAGTGCGGTCAAGGGATAGAGCCCAGTTAGATTGGGCAACCATCCACAACAATTTAGGTAATGTTCTGGTTGCGTTGAGCGATCGGGGTGATCATGCAAAGTGGCTGGAGCAAGCGGTATCGTCCTATCGGTTAGCGTTGTTGGCGTTTACACGGCAGAGCGCGCCAGCAGATTGGGCCATGACCCAGCACAACTTGGGTACTGCATTAATGAAATGGGGTGAGCGTGAACCTGGCTCAGAAAAGTTGTTGCAGGCCGTTTCAGCTTTTCGCTTGGCTCTGGAGGAGCGGCCTCGATCACAGCAGCCATTGGAATGGGCCATGACTCAAAATAATTTGGGCAATGCGTTATCAACCCTGGGCGAACGAGAAGCCGGTACTGAAAACCTGGAACAGGCCGTGGCGGCTTATCAGTTGGCTTTAAAGGAGCGAACTCGTTTACGAGTACCGGTTGATTGGGCCATGACCCAGTCTAACCTGGGTATTGCGCTGGCCAATTTGGGGGCAGCAGCGCAAAATCACAACACCCAACGTCAACATTATCAACAAGCCATAATTGCTTTGCAGGGGGCAAAAACAGTGCTCGTGAACGAGGTTGGTTTGAAGCAGTATGAAAGATTTTTCGATTCAAATATTCGTTGGATTAATAGCGCTATTCAGAAAATTCCAGCAGAAGATCAATCGCTTGCTCAATCCCATTATCCTGAATGATGGTTACAAATCCAGTTGGCGTGCGGAAGCCAGTGCCTGCTCAATTTTATCATTAAGGCGGTTGAGCTGTCGCTCGGTAATGCGATCCTGATGGGCAAGCTCTGTCCGACACTTAATTAAATCGTGCGCAATATTAAGTGCAGCCATTACCGCAATACGGTCTACGCCGACAATTTTGCCGCTGCGGCGAATATCCCGCATGCGTTCATCCAGCAGGCGCGCAGAGTCTTTAAGGTCTTCTACCTCTTCTGGAGGGCAGCTAACGCCGTAGTCCCGATCCAGTATAGTGACGTTTAATGTTTCCATCTCTGTGCTCATGAATCCTGCTCCAGCGCTTTCAGCCGTGAAATCATGGCTTCCACTTTGGCCCGCGCCATATCGTTTTTCTTCATCAGGTTAGCCCGCTCTTCCGACAATTGTGTTTCGCGGGATTTTAATGACTGATTGTGGCGCTTGTATTCATCACACAGTTCGATGAACTCGTCAACGCGCGACTCCAGATTTTTGAAAAGCTGCTCAGTTTTGGTCATAGGGCTGTGGGTTCGTTCCGGCCAATATTGTTATTATCCATGGTACACAAAATTAGGGTAGGCACCAGGGCACACTTCTTAAGCTTAGCCTGAATCCTGCTTTGCTACACCCCCTGGCGTGTTACAATGTTCTGAATTGTTTAATTTCATGGGTAAGCACTCTATGCAACTGCAGGCAGATGACGTTCTGGACTACTACGAATTAGAATCCGAGCTGCAAAAAATCGAATCCCTGGCTAGCCCTTCCGAGGCCCACGGCATCCTTTGCGGCCAGCTTAGCGGCGGTCAAAACCTTGATAACCTGAGCTGGCTGAAGGCCTTTCTGCCCAATATTGGTGTCAAGCGCGAACCCTGGGAAAACACCCGTGAGTGGCTGTTTTCCCTGCGTCAGTTCACCTTAGAAGAACTGACCGACAACCAGTTTAACTTTATGCCCATCTTGCCGGATGATGAAGATCCGCTGGACTCTCGCCTGGGTTCCCTGGCGGAGTGGTGTTCCGGCTTTCTGGCTGGGTTTGGCAGTACGGGAGCCCGCAAACCAGAAGAGTTTACGGAAGACGCCCTAACCGCGTTAAAAGATATTCAACAGATCAGCCAGGTGGACACAGAGATCGACGAGGAAGAAGACGGCGAGGCTGCCTATTTTGAAGTGCTGGAATACGTACGCATGGCAGCCCTAATGATCTTTACCGAATTTGCTTTGAGTCGCGAGAACCTGGTTCCCCCCAATACCACCATTCACTGAGTTCATTTATGAGTATCAGCAAGAAAGAATTCGCTGAGCGTCGTCAGCAGTTAATGGCGATGATGGAGCCCAACAGTATTGCCATTGTACCTGCCGCGCCGATGCGCACCCGCAGTCGGGATACGGAATACCCCTATCGCCAGGACAGTGACTTCTTCTATCTGTCGGGCTTTGCCGAGCCAGAAGCCGTGTTGGCTTTGATTCCAGGCCGCGAGCATGGCGAATTTGTTATGTTCTGCCGTGAGCGCGATCGAGATATGGAAATCTGGAACGGATATCGTGCCGGGCCAGAAGGGGTGATCAAAAAGCTCGGCGCCGACGATGCCTTTCCCATTGGCGATATTGATGAAATTCTTCCCGGTTTGTTGGAAGGTCGTGATCGTGTGTATTACGACATGGGTCGTGATAAAGAATTTGATAATCAGGTGATGACCTGGGTAAACAGCATTCGCGCCAAAGTGCGTGCCGGTGCGCACCCACCGGGAGAATTTATCGCGCTTGACCACTTGCTGCACGATATGCGCTTATACAAAAGTCCGGCAGAAATTCGCTTGATGCAGAAGGCGGCGGACATGTCGGCTTCTGCACATACCCGTGCCATGGAAGTGTGTCATCCTGGCATGTGGGAGTTTCAGCTGGAAGGCGAGTTTCTGCATGAATTTTCCCAGGCGGGCAGCCGTTTTCCTGCCTATTCCAGCATTGTCGGTGGGGGTGCCAATGCTTGCGTGTTGCATTACATCGACAACAATGCCGAGCTGAAAGATGGTGATCTGGTGTTGATTGATGCCGGTGCCGAATATCAGCATTATGCCGCTGATATTACTCGAACTTTCCCAGTGAATGGCAAGTTTACCCCTGAGCAAAGAGCCCTTTACGACGTGGTGTTGAAAGCGCAACTGGCGGCCATCCGTGCGGTAAAACCGGGCAATCATTGGAACCAACCCCATGATGCTGCGGTGAAAGAACTGTGCAAAGGTCTGCTGGCTTTAGGCCTGTTGCAGGGCAAGTTGAATGAAGTGATTGAAAGCGAAGCCTACAAACCGTTTTACATGCATCGCACTGGCCATTGACTGGGTATGGATGTACACGATGTGGGTGACTATAAGGTG
Source organism: Ketobacter sp. (assembly GCA_041626995.1). Classification (GTDB taxonomy): domain Bacteria; phylum Pseudomonadota; class Gammaproteobacteria; order Pseudomonadales; family Ketobacteraceae; genus Ketobacter. Next base: position 9,638 of record JBFKSL010000048.1, read on the forward strand.
GGCGACGCCTGGCGTGAGCTGGAACCGGGCATGGTGCTCACGGTAGAGCCGGGGTTGTACGTGGCTCTGGATGAAGAAACCGTTGAGCCGCGCTGGCGCGGTGTTGGTATTCGCATCGAAGATGATGTGTTGGTAACCGAGCGTGGCCGCAAAGTGCTGACCAAAGGGGTGGTCAAAGACCCCGATGAAATCGAAGCCCTCATGGCGAAAAGCCGCAAACAGCGTAAACGCAAAGCGGTGGCTTAATGACATACGATGTGGTGATCATGGGCGGTGGCTTAGTGGGAGCCACCTTAGCCGCTTGTCTGGCGAGAGATCCGTCCATTGCCATCGCCGTGGTGGAAAAGTTTCCTCCGCCGCAACAGCAGGATGATTTTCACCCCAGTTACGATGCCCGCAATACGGCACTGGCCAACGGTACTTGTCATATCTTTGATCAATTGGGTATCTGGCAGTCCATGCGGCAAAACGCTGTACCCATTGAAACCATTGATATCACCAATAAAGGCAGCTTTGGCAAAGCCACCATTCGTGCTCAGGAAGAACGGGTGCGAGCCTTGGGTTACGTGATTGAAAACCGTTATATGGGTAAAGAGTTGTTCGCCCTGTTGCAAGCGCAACCCAATGTAAACTATTTAGCTCCAGCGGAAATTTCAGCCGTGAGCTATCAGCAGAATCAGGTCACCGTTACTGTTCAGCATGATGGTGCAACTGAGCAGGTTGAGACACCGCTTCTGGTGATTGCCGATGGAGCCCAATCTCAGGGCCGCCGCTTACTGGGTATTGCAGAGCAAGTAACGGATTATCAGCAAGTGGCCATCGTAACGGCCGTAACACCCGAAAAGCCACACAATAATGTGGCTCTTGAGCGTTTCACTGAAAGCGGCCCCTTGGCAGTGCTGCCACAGACCCATAACAGGTTGGGTTTAACCTGGTGTTTGTATCAAGATCGGGCAGAAGCATTGATGGCGGCAGATGATGAAACGTTTCTGCGCGAACTGGAAAATGCCGCCGGTGACAGCATTGGTCAACTTATCAAGGTTGGAAAACGTTATAGTTATCCGTTGGCGTTAACTCTGTCGAAAGAGCAGGTGCGCCCCAATGTGGTCGTGCTGGGTAATGCCGCCCATGGTTTGCATCCGGTGGCAGGGCAGGGTTTTAATATGGCGGCAAGAGATGTGGCGGTGCTGGTGCAGCATCTGTTTCAAGCTCGCGAACAAGGCAAAAGCTGGGGCGACTTTTCGGTGTTAAACCAATATCTGCAACAACGCGAGCAGGACCAGTTCAATACTATCCAGTTTTCCGACAAGCTCACTAAATTATTCAGTAATACCAACCCGCTGCTTAATATTGCGCGTAATGCCGGGCTGACCTTGTTCGATACTTTGCAAGGCACCAAGCGCTTTGTTGCCCGTCATGCCATGGGCCGTTCCGTTTCCACACAACTTCCGCCAGTGGTATCTCAATGAGCGAAAACAATTCTCCAGACGTTTTGATTGTTGGTGCCGGTATGGCGGGGCTTACTTTGGCGGCCGCCTTGGCTCCACTGAATATCAATGTCTGCATTATTGACCCGGCCAAGCCCGCCACTCCGGATCAATGGCCAGCGGAATTTGACCCTCGTGTGAGTGCATTAACGCAAGCTACCGAAAGCATTCTGAGAAACTTAGGTGCTTGGGAATTCATAGAGCAGCAACGGGTTGCCCCTTTTGCCCATATGGATGTATGGGATGGCGACGGCACCGGCAATATCCAATTCCACGCCAATGAAGCCGGGTCAGATCACCTGGGTCACATTGTGGAAAATCGTATTACCACCCACGCTCTTATGCAGCAGGTAGAGCAAGCGGCCAACGTTACCTACCGACAAACCGGTTTAGAGAAAATTCTGGAAGGTGAAGGCGGCTGGCAGATTCATTTAAGCAGTGGTGAGACGTTGGAGCCTACGTTGTTGATCGGTGCAGATGGTGCTCGCTCTCGCGTACGTGATCAGCTTGGTTTTCGCTGCCGCACCTGGGCTTATGAGCAAAGTGCGATTGTTACCACGGTGCAAACAGAGCGGCCCCATGAAGACTGCGCCCGCCAAATCTTTTTGGAAAGTGGCCCGTTGGCATTTTTGCCTTTGAGGGAGCAAAGCGATCAGCGCAATAGCCATACCTGTTCTATTGTGTGGTCACTTTGGGATGATCACATTCAGCCTATCATGGCCCTGGATGATGAGGCGTTTAAACAGCGTTTGGGCCAAGCGTTCGAGCATCGCCTGGGTAATATCATCGCCACCGACCGCCGCTATAGTTTTCCCTTGGTGCAAAACCACGCAGTCGATTATATACAACCCGGTGTGGCTCTAATCGGTGACGCTGCTCACACCATTCATCCCTTGGCCGGTCAGGGCATTAACCTGGGATTTCTCGATGCTGCTGTACTGGCAGAAGAAATTCAACGGGCGGTGGAACATGAGCTTCCCCTCGCCGACTTCAGTATCCTGCGCCGCTTCCAGCGTCGGCGTAAACCTCACAACCTGATGATGATGTCTACCATGGAAGGCTTTAAGCGGTTATTTGGTAGCGATATTCCTCCGCTGCGAGTAGCGCGAAACTTAGGCATGTCGTTTTTTAATCGTCACAGCATAATTAAAGGCCAAATCATGGCTCGTGCCATGGGCATGGAAGGGGATTTACCCCAGTTGGCGCAACCCGCGTTACTGGCTGATTTTTAAGGCTAATGGGTTATACTGTGGTTGCTTAATTAGAAAAATGCAGCAGGAGCAACGGTTATGGCAGACGCCTATGTAATCCGCAACCAACTTGGCCAATATTACGCAAAAAAAGGGGAATGGGTTTCTGGTAAGGAAGCCAATCTGGTGTTCCATCAGCCTCATCCGGATCAAGCCCTCAATCAGCTGATTGAGATCAATTCCAAGGATATCGAGCTGCGCGGTAGCGTGGTGAAATTGGAGTTGGATGAAAAGCGCTATCCCGTCATTACCGAGTTTGGCCCTGACCCCATTCAGCCTGAGCTGATGGACGAAAGCGCCGAAACAGGGCTCAATACCGAAGCTGAAGCGCAGCAGCCGGATAAAGGTGAAGTAGCCGCTTAGCCAAAACTCCGTTCCAGCGCCAAGCCGGCGCCTTCTTCTATACTCAATAAAACAGTTTTGGGAAGGCAAGCGGATTGCGTAACTTGTTGGATCAATATCTCAATTCGGGGTGGAGCCCTACAGAAACCCCGCCCATGGTGTTGCGGCGGGTTCGTACACTCACTGCCGCCAGTTCATTGTTAGTGGTACTGGCTGTGCCTTTCCTTATTCGGGCCTACGAATGGCAAATTGTCGTGCGCATGGTAACCGTACCCATGGCCATGTTGGTGGCGTCGGCGGCTTTAGTGTGGCTACGCTTTAGTCGGCGAATTGAGCCGATTTCTCATCTTACGGTACTGGCGGTATATATTGCCGGTGCCGGTGGCATCATTACGGCAGGTGGCATCGCTACCGTTACCGTGGGCTGGTGGCTGCTGGTGCCGCTGCTCGCTGGGATCTTGCTTGGCCTGCGGGGTGGCCTGATCTGGGGGGTGTTCGTGCTGGCATCATGCTACAGCTTGTTTTGGTTGGAGCACCATAGTTTGATGTCTTTTGTGGATCAAACACCGCCACAATATAGAGCCTCGCAAAGCTTAATTCAGTCCTTTGGCTTGGTGTCTGCCATGTTAGTGCTGATGAGCAGCTTTATGTGGC
>JBFKSL010000049.1:0-13314 GCA_041626995.1 Ketobacter sp.
AATTCTTTGATTTTGGCTTCGCGTTTGGGCATAGACATGCTGTATAAACGGCCGTGAAAATCCAAAGATTCGCGTCCTGTTAAATCAGGGTCAAGTACGATCTCCTGAAAGGTGACGCCAATACGGGAACGGACTTCACTGGCTTGTTTGGCCACGTCGAACCCGGCGATTTTGGCCGTGCCAGCAGTCGGCTCAATCAATGTTGTTAGCATGGAAACGGTTGTTGTTTTCCCCGCCCCATTTGGCCCCAACAAAGCCACCACTTCACCACGATACAACACAAGATCATCGGCTTCAAACAGATCATTCATTTCATTATGAACATCATTCCCCATTAGCCAGCCGATCATTGATTCAACCTTAGTGACGTAATCCGCGTTAGCGCTATAGTCCCAAGGCGTGCCTCCGGTGAACTCGGAAAAGAAGTGATCTCGCAACAGGCAAATTGGGCTGGTATTGCTTCCCAACGGATCTGTCCCACAACTCGTCAAGTCTTCACCATTCAAATTACGTAAAGAGGTCTGACCGGGGATGCTAACGTAGAGATTTCGATTACTGAAGTTAGAATCAATTTTTACCGCTGCCCCGCCCTGTAGAATATCACCACCATCATTGGGGTCAGCCCCCTGTAACCATTCGCTACGAGCCGTTTCTCGAAAAAAACCATCATCATTAAAAACACTCCCAGCTATGACATCAGTGGCTTCGTAGCTTTTTAAATTTCCATACCAGAATCTTTTACCCGATGGCTTAAATAATGAATAGTACGCCTCATCTTCGGAATCAAACACACTAGCAGCATTCCTTGGTATAGTGGGCACCACTGCGGTAAAGGTCTCCCCCAGCACTTCCGGACCAGCCAATATACTGGTAAACGCTGCCGCTAGCTCTTCCGCCGTATTAGGTGTTCTAAACTCTCCACCACCTTTGTTGGCCCAGGTTTCCATAACACCACCCGTATCTTCTAAGTTAAAGGCAATGACATGGGTTTTAATATCATCATATTCCCGCAACGCCTGGGTAACGGCATGGGCACAAGCCCAGAATTCCGGGTCAACACTAGCCCGATTCGTGTTGGCGATATCGGCATTACAAATCGCACTGTTGTCCATCGTAGCTATAGCGGAGTCTCTGCTATCAATAAAATTATGATAAACTTCGTAAAGCTTATAGTAATCTACAGAAGTATTCTCAGTTGGCTTTTCAATCGTCGTATCATCTGTCATATCCTCCATATGCGAGCGGCCATCGGTTAAAACCACAATCGACATATTCTGTATACATTGATCTGACACAGGAGGAGCTACATAGTCTGTTGATGCATCTACAAACAAGGCCGCATCATAGGATTGTGAGTAGAAAACAGATTGGTTACCTAATAGATATTGCGCGGTTTCAAAATAGCTTGATAGCAGGGGTGTACTGCCATCGGCTAACAGGACTTCAATAATTTCAATCAAATGTTCGCGATGTGTTCGAGTAGCGTTATCATCGGTAGGAGCAAGATCGCCAAGGGATTTGACTGGCGCAAGAACAACTCGAGCAGTGGGATCATCCGAAGCGGTTCCAGAGGGCTCCAGGTACTTGGCTAGCCCCACCCCAATATTATCCGGCAGTGCTGTGATATTCACACTGCCATCGGAATTATTCACTTTCAACAGAGAGTACAGGGCTTCCTTTGCCAGATCCATCTTAGTAAGACTAGTGGATACCTGGGTGCATCCAAATTTTCCGTCATTAACATCGTCTTCTGTGCAAACAGCCAGCGAATCGTTCATCGACGTGGATGTATCAACAACAATCATTACCTTCGCATCGGATATAGGCAAAGGTTGCGACACATACATAGCGGTGTCATCCGCCCAGGCCCCAGCCCCAATCCATATCAGGACGAAACTCACTATTAATCTTTTCATTTGTTGTGCCTTTTAATATCCCTAATTTATTAATCTACGCTTTGAATAGCCTTGAGGTTGATCACCTTCTTATTCAATACCTTGTTCATTTTCAACGTTGTCTCCCATTAAATCCAACGGATCATGAAAGTAGCCACTTGCGGCCCCCAGCTTTCGCCAATTCTGAACATTGGTATTGGAAAAAGGTAAATTACTGGCGGTAGTAAAACTGCCTACACCCTGAGTTTGAAACTCATAATCCAAAACGATGTCTGGATCAAAGCCTTTAGCGTTAGCTTGTAATTGAAAGCCGGAAGTGGATGATGCCAATATGGATGTACGGGCATCGAGTGTATCAGTGGCCGCATCTGAGCAGCCTACCGCTACAAACCCCTGACTCAATGTGGCACAACCATCTACTGTGCTTCCAGAAACCATTTTCCCCAACATTTGGGAAGCATCGCCCCCTTGCTCCGCTGTACTGGCATGCCGTAGCACAGCGCTAATTGCCGATTCAGCAGCTTGGAACGTTAAATCTTCTGCCTGAGAATTAAATGCCATGGTTTCATGAAACAAACTACCACGCATGGCAGAGACCCCAACCATGACCACAACCAGCAAAATAACAAGAACAAACAAAAGCGCCATTCCAGATTGTTGCTTTTTCATCTTTATTTTCCTTTTTATGGCCTGCTAGATTTGGTTGCGAATTTCAACAGTGGACGTATAAACTCGATAGGCTTTTCCGTCGGTGAAATCGATTGCATCACTGTCATACACGGCGTCTAGCACTCTTATAGAGCTTGGTGCATAGCTGGAATCTCGTGAAACAACTCTGTCACTAGTAAGCAATAACGCATATCGAACACTTACAATTCGATCTGAAGTTACAACGGTATTAGCCGTTGCATAAAAATCTGCGGCGCCATAACCGGAATCCCCCAAGCTATCCGTGTCGATGCCATACTGCACCTCAAAGGCTTCAACACCGTCAACAATAACTTCTGAATCCGTTTTCCAAGCATTATCAGCTGCATCAAAATAGCGGGTTCTACATAGCAACCCTCTCTCATTATTTAGAAGGTATTCTTTCTGCCCTCGGCCAGTGATAATGTTTCCAACACAGTTTCGCCCTCCCTCTATCTGCAAAACCAGCACATCGCCATCATTGGTGTCATTATTACTAATAACCTCTCCTCCAGGTATACTTGTTGCACTTACAGCAAAAGGAACCAGCTTAGTACCTGCGTCACTATAACCTGCCTGCATCAGGTCACGACTAATATAGCTGAATGCAAAGCGCCCCTGGTCTTGAACATGAGCCAAACCATTTTGAAGGTTGTTAGTTTGTTGATTAACTAGAAACAGTTGTGTGGCCGCAGCGACAATAATGCTACCCAGCACAAGAGCAACCATTAATTCAACCAGTGAGAGTCCACGGACTTTTTTCATGGTTAGCTCTTTCATGGGATAAACTCCACTTCCACACAATGGGCATCTTCATCGGTGCTACCGCTATTGGTATATTGGGACTGATCACAATCCGCTGCGGCTGTCTCCCCCCAAGCAACCACCACACAAACAGCGGTGCTGTTCGGGCAGTTTTCAATTAAGACCTTCCCATTTGGAAGCATTGTGGTTGCCATGTGGTTAATCTGGGTGATATCAACGTTTACCATACCGGCTTCCCCACAGGGCGAAGCGCGATCTGCACAAGACGTCCATGCCGCAACGTTTTGCCATTTGTCAGAGCCCAGATAACCATCAATCTGCGCCACGTTGGAACGCAGCCGCTCAATGGCGTCTTGCGCGATTGCCATGGCCTGACTGCGACTATAGGTTTCTTCGGTGAGTTTTACTGCATTGAGCTGAACCGCTGCATAGCCCATTACCCCAATTCCCAATATCAGCATCGCCACTAACACTTCTATTAGCGACACCCCCCATTGGCTTACATTTTTGAGTTCCATATTTCGATAACTTTATGTTCGTTATTTAATTGTTGTTTGCGGAATATACTTTTACCTTGGTATTTCAGCGTACGCGAATTCGATAAGTGGTTAACATTCAGGACGAAAGGACTGGCATTGAATATAATTTGATCTATAAGCAGTCACTCTCTGTTAAGGACGAAGCAAACGTCCAGGCACCTGTGTTATCCAGAGTCATGGTTCCACAACGATCCCCCGCTTGAGCAGGGAACGACGATGGATCTGCTGTGATGGTATAAGTTGATCCATCCGCTACCAAAGCCACGCTAATTGAATAGCGAAGATCAGCCGTGGTCAGGTTTGTCGGTGCCGTTGATGGGTATCGAAAAGTGTGGCTTTTAATGCGCTCCAACCTGCCCGCAATTCCCATCATTTCCGCACTGGCTTTTTTACGCTCAGCCTTCTGTACATAGCTTGTATACGACGGGTAAGAAAGCGCTGCCAACAGCGCAACCACCGCCACAACAATCATTAACTCAATCAACGTAAAGCCTTGTTTTTTATAGGAATTATTGAAACACATAGAAAAACTCCAGCTCTGTCACAGAGCGAATGTGACGGCCTTCAAACTCCCATTTGAGCCATCTTTACCCTAGAGCCATAGAGCATAATACAGTTCCACCTTATAACCAAGTCGTATAGTTTTTAGCCGCTCATCTCCTGTTAACACCCTCCATCTGCCCCTGAGTGGCTGATCAGCTTTCCATTTCTATAGTGAAACTGTCATTTAACCGGAAAAGCGATTTGCCATGAAAAACGGATTCAGTCTAATCGAACTAATGATCGCCATTTCGATCCTCGCGATTGTAGTGGCTGTTGGTGTACCGAGCTTCACCACAACGATCCAGAATAATCGGCTTGCCAGTCAAACCAATGGTTTTATTGGAGCCATTAACTATGCTCGCAGTGAAGCGATCAAACTTGGCCAAAACAGTGTCACTGTTTGCGAAAGTACCACAGGCACAAGTTGCAGCTCTGGAAACAATTGGGAAACCGGCTATGTGATTTTTCGAGATACTGACAGCGATGGTTCTTTAGACACAGGCGAGCAAGTTCTTCGGGTTGGTGAGCCGCTAAGTGGCGGAAACACGTTAACCACCAGTGGACTGGCTTCTAGTTCAGCTATCACATTCGATTTTAGAGGCATGATTGCTTCTCAAGGTAGCTTCACTTTTTGCGATGACCGAGGTGCGCAGGAGGCCAAGGCCATTGTCCTAAATATCAGCGGACAAGCAAGAATAGCTACCGATGATGAAGCAACACCTGACGGTATCGTGAATATTGAACGCGACCCAAATGACGCGAACGCTACCATAGGACAAAATGCATCATGTTAATTCGTCAATTACCTGGATCCGATAATAAAGGCTTCACTCTTATTGAAGTTTTAGTAGCAGCTTTGGTTTTAGCGATTGGCATCCTTGGTATCGCCAGCGTCATTTTAACCGGACTTAAAAGCGATAAAAGCGCTTATTACCGCTCGCAAGCATCGGCCATTGCCTATGATATTGCTGACCGCATGAGATTAAACAGTGATGCGTTAAACAGTTATATCGGAATAGACACCGATAATGCAACGGCATCAATACCATCTTGCATCACAACCGACGGCGGATGCAGCGCAGCCCAACAATTTGTCGTTGATTTTTTTGAATGGAAAGGCAATTTCCATAATGTTTCTAACGTTGCTGCTTTCTCACCAAAACTTCCCAACGGTCGTGGACAGGTTACCATTGATGGTTCTGGCCGCTATGTGGTCACCATAACGTGGAGTGAAGATGACTGGGCGAACAATGCCGGAACAATTGCTCGCCAAAACACCACAGAAAGCTTATCCGTTAGATTTTTGTCATTATGAGGGAAACCGATATGCTTAAAAGAAAACAGAAAGGTTTTACCATCATTGAAATCATGGTGGCTATCGCCATTGGTGCCTTGCTGCTATCGGGTATAGTTCAAGCCTTTGTTGGGTTTAAAACCACCGACAAACTTTCTAATTCATTGTCTAGGGTACAAGAAGCAGGTCGCACTGCGCTGGACATTATCAGCAAAGATCTTCGGCTTGCAGGTTACAAAGGTTGTGCCGACCCAGCCATTGTTGAGAACGTTAATATTATTGCCGCTGACCCCCCAACTACAAATTTTATTGAAACTTCTTTACGAGGATTCGATGTAACCTCAACGGGCTGGTCTGCTGGCCATGCTGACCTAGCTTCAATAGATGGAAGCGCAATTGAAGATGCCCGCTTAAACAGTGATGTAGTCAGCATTATGCGAGCATCGACAACTTCTACCGGATTGGATGAGCATGACAACAACAACTCTAACGTTAAAGTTGTTGGCAATCCGCTCAACCTATCTCAACAAGATGTGGCCATCCTCTCTGATTGCGAATCCATGGATATATTTCGAATTTCCAACGTAACATCAGGCAGCTCCACAATAGTGACCTTTGCCCACGGCCAAGGAGCAGGAACCAACACCAACAATAAATTAAGCAAAGCATATACAGATGAAAACGCTCGCTTAATGACATTTGTTGCTCACACCTACTTCGTTGCGGACACCGGCCGTAAAAACAGCCGAGGCGATACTATTAACGCACTCTACAGAATGGATGAAGACGGAACAGTTGAAGAGATCGTAGAGGGGGTAGAAAACATTCAACTTACCTATGGTGAAGAGTATGTGAATGGAAACCGCCGTTTTGTTCCTGCCAGTACCAGCGGACTCGATCTGACTCAGGTCACTAGCATAAAAATTTCCTTATTGGTAGCAAGCAATGATCGCGTTCTGGCCAGTGACGATAGCTTTGTCTACCCCATGGCAGGAACCAATATTGCGCCTGCATCATCTGGCGGAGCGATAACGTATCCAAATGATCGCCGTATGCGAAAGGTGTTCAACATGATGGTTAAAATGCGAAACAAAAGGGTGGGTATATGACACAGCAACTGAACAAGCACAAACAATCCGGTGCGGTGCTGATAATAGGTTTACTCATCCTTTTACTTGCCACACTTATTGGCTTGGCCAGCATGAACAATGCCACAGTGCAGGAACGCATGGCTGCAAACGAGCAAAACTCAAACATTGCTTTTCAGGCAGCAGAAAGTGCGATTGATGCTCAAATTCAATTAGTGGCAAATGGTGATACAACTCAATTAAATGCCGCACAGGCCCAATATGAAATCGACCCACCGGTTTGGCCGGTAGACACAACCTACAACGCTGGAATTAGCGGAGTAAGCACCAGCGTTGAAATACGAAGCATGGGAGACATTGCATTGAGCAGTGGCAACTCTGTCGATGCAGACGAGAGCTCCGTTCGGTTAACAGGAGCACGCTTTGAAATGCGATCAACCGCCCAAGTAAGCAGAAGCGGCGCGCGCGCGAACATTATCCAGGGTTTGGAATACCGTTAATCGCGTAGCGATTTGCGATCAGGAAGAAACGAGGTGTAACGTGAAAGCACAACTGAAAAAATTAAGCAGCGGTTTTCTAGTATTTCTAATGTCTACCATGGCAGGCGTTTCCGCTCACGCGGACGACACTGAAATATTTTTCAGCACACTGATTGCAAGTGAAGTTCAGCCCAATGTGTTGTTTATTTTAGATAATTCCAGATCTATGAGCGATGGCTCACCAGCCAAAATAGATCAAATGAAATCGGCAATGCGAACCTTATTACAAGGCATGAATAACGTAAACGTGGGTCTAATGCAGTTTAGCTACCCTGGTGCAGCTGTCATTTACCCGGTTACCGATATTGATGCTTACCTGCCCTATCCAGTTCCGCTTACTTACAACATCACTGCGGGCACAAATGATGTTGAAGAAGCTACTGCAACGGGAACCATTACTACCGACAACACAAGACTTTCTCTAACGGAAAGAAGTTCTAGTGGCACCAACACCTTATCGACTCAGGTAATCGCCTCAGAGGACGATGCTGAAGAGCTTATTTCAACCGGTATCATCAACAGAATAAATTCTCCCAGCCTTGAGCTGCCCATAGATGATTTTGGTATAGATACTGTTAATGAACATGTAGTTGGAACCATTTTTCGCAACCAGACCATTCCCCAAGGTGCTGTAATCGTTTCTGCCTATTTGGAATTTGCAATTGAGGAAGGCAACTCCAATAACAAAGAACTGAACTTGGAGATTCGAGGCCAACTTGCAGGCAGTTCAACTGTAGAATCCTTCTCAGATAGCAATAATATCTCAGGCCGAACCCGTACCAGCAATTCCAAAGTATGGTCGCTTAGCGGGACAACAACTCAAGGCACCATTGAAACCAGCCCCAACTTGGTTGCAATAGTACAAGAAATAGTTGATCAAGCAGATTGGACAAGTGGAAACGATATAGCGCTTCTTATGCGACGCAGCGACAGTAGCGAAGGCGCCCGCGTGTTTGCCTCCTTTGATAATACAAAATCTTTACCCAGCCCAAAACTTACCGTGGTATACGAGGATGAAGATTCAACAAAAACACAAATAGTCGGCTTACGTTATGAAAACGTTCGCATTCCTCAGGGAGCAACAGTCACCAGCGCCACCTTATCAGTAACATCTGCTTCTGAGCACACTAACAGTGTTACCTATAGCATATATGGTGATAGCTCGGCAGACTCCTTAGTTGCAAATGACTTTGACAACTTAAGTAGCCGTTCAACAACAGCATCCACTGTGACTTGGACTCCTGGCACATGGGAAACAGGCCAATCTTATACCTCACCCAACCTTAGCGGTGTTCTACAAGATATCGTTAGCAACGGTTCCTGGTGTGGTGGTGACGCCCTTACATTAATGATTTCTAACGGTGGGGATGGACGCTTCATTAGCGCTTATGAAGACTCACCCAGCAGCGCGCCGACTCTAACAGTTACCTACGATGCATCCAATATTGCATTAGGTGGAGGCTGTACTTCCAGTGAAGTTTCCTACCGTATCACCGATTCAGGTGATAATGACGGGGACGGAGAGGCCTTTGGTAATAATGGACGCAACATTTTATCTAGCGACTACATCGTACTGGGAGACGAAACAGAACCAAGATTGGCAGGCTTCCGTTTCCAAAACATTCAATTACCACAAGGTGCTATTGTTCAGAATGCCTATTTGGAGTTTACCGCCTATGGTGATGATAGCAGTGCAGCAGAGTTTACTATCAGGGCAGAAGACAGCGACAATGCTCCAGCATCAGGCACAGCAAACGCTGATGATTTCAATGATAAGAGCTACGATTCCGCTACAGTGACATGGGCAAATGTACCTGCCTGGAGCACCAACATGAACTATCGCACTCCGGATATCACTTCATTGGTGCAGCCCATTGTGAACAAAAGCAACTGGACTTCAGGCAATGCAATATTTTTCGCTCTTGATGGTACAGGGCTACGTAGAGCATCTTCCTATGAAGCCAATGCCGCCACCGCTGCTCGTTTAGTAATTTCTTATGAAGATAGCACCGCTGGTGGTACCACAACGCCCATGCGTACCGTGTTAACCAGTATGGTAGACAGCATCCAAGCCTCTGCTTATACACCGATCGTTGACTCACTGTATGAAGCTGCTCTTTATTATCGAGGGGACGCGATGGCGTGGGGCGACAAGAGACGCCATGAAAGCTACGACTCCTCCTATACCAGATACCTTCGAGTTAGCCATGAAGATAGCTACACCGGCGGTACGGTAAGCTGGCCGAGCGGTTGCAGCAGTAGCGACCTGAATGATACTGACTGTGCTGCTCAGGAAATTACTGGAAGCCCCACGTATATTTCACCAATTACCAATCAATGCCAATCCAATCACATTGTTTTTCTAACCGATGGCCGTCCATCGCAGAACGCTTCGGAGGATTTAATCGAGAGCAAGTTCGGTATTACTTGTGATCCCGGTACCATTCACGACACTCGAGTTTCCGGTGATAAAGACCAATGTGCACTTCAACTGGCCCAAATTCTTGCCAACAATGACCAATTGTCTCCCAACCCTTCTGGTGACCAAACCGTTAAAACCCATGTTATCGGTTTCGGGCTTTCCAGTGACGCGGACGCTACTACCTTCTTAAATAACCTGGCCCAGGCTGGTGGCACTCAAAGTGCAAAATCTGCAAGTGATGCGGCCTCATTATTGGATGCATTTGAGTCTATCGTTGAAAATATTCTAGCGCTGGATACCACCTTTGTATCGCCTGGGGTAACCGTTAATACGTTCAACCGATTAACCCACCGCAACGAAATTTACTACGCATTATTCAAGCCAGAATCAACTCCCAGCTGGCCTGGAAACTTAAAGCGTTATGCGATTAATAGTTCCGGTACCATTTTGGATGTTCTTGGCAACGACGCCATTGATTCCAATACCGGTTTCTTTAAGGACACCGCTAGAAGCTGGTGGTCAACGTCTGCTGATGGGGCCAACGCAGACCAGGGTGCTGCCGCTGCAAATCTCCCGTCTAGCAGTAGCCGAGATATCTACACCTACTACAGTGGTTCGACTTCCATAACTCTTTCCAACACTGCAAATGCATTCAACACCACGAATGTCAGCAAAACTATGCTGGGCATTGGATCAGAAACGGATGCCTACCACCAGAATTTGATTAGCTGGGCCAGAGGAGCAGACCCCAGCAACAGTGGTGCAGAACGAAAACGGCTGGCTGACCCTCTGCATTCTGTTCCTCATTTGGTTACCTACGGTGGTACAGACGCCAACCCAGACCTCACCATCTTCTATGGTGACAATGAAGGCTTCTTCCACGCAATTAATGCTGAAACAGGTGTAGAAGAGTTTGCCTTCATTCCAGAAGAGTTATTGCCAAACTTAAACACTGTTTATACCAACGACCAAGCCGACTCTCATCCTTATGGCATAGATGGCCCGGTAAACGCCTGGGTCTATGATATGAATGGTGATAATCAAATCGTTGAGGCTGACGGTGACCATGTTTATGTTTATTTCGGCATGCGTCGCGGTGGTAGAAGTTACTACGCGCTGGACGTAACGGATCGCTCTCGACCAAAATATCTGTGGCGTATTCAAGGCGGTACTGGAGATTTTACCGAGCTTGGTCAAACCTGGTCTAAGCCGGTTAAAACAAAAATAAATCTTAGTGGCAATATAAAAGACGTTCTTATCTTTTCCGGTGGCTACGATGAAGATCAAGACAACGTTACAGTGACAACCGCAGACGACGTGGGCAGGGCCATTTATATTGTTGACGCTGAAACAGGCCAGAAACTTTGGAGTGCAGGACCAAGTGGCGCCACAGAAAACTTCACCGATATGCGATATAGCATTCCAGGTAATGTTCGTGTTCTGGATATGAATGGTGATGGCCTTGCAGATCAAATGTATGCCGGGGACGTTGGTGGCCAGCTATGGCGCTTCGATATCGAAAATGGCAGCTCTGCAGCTGGACTGGTTACCGGCGCAGTGATTGCCGATATTTCGGGCTCCGGTCAAGCCAATGCTCGCCGCTTCTATCATGAGCCGGATGTTTCCGTCATCATCGAAAACAACACCCGAAAACTGGCCATATCCATTGGCAGCGGCTACCGTGCCCACCCACTAAGCACTGTCACCAATGACCGCATGTATATGTTCAAACAAGAAGATGTATTTGATGCACCAGATGATGGCCCAGACAGTGGCACTTATCCAGATTACGTGAAGATCGATGAATCTGACTTGTATGATGCCACCCAAAACCTGGTTCAATCCAGCGATTCTAACACCCAAAGAACCGCATTAAGCGCACTTGAAGCCGCTTCAGGTTGGTACATCAACCTGGAGGCAAACGGAGAAAAAATGATTTCAACGCCGCTAGCTGTGTCTGGCCAGCTATTCTTTACCACTTACTCTCCCGAAACGAATACGGCTAGTTGTCAACCATCGAACGGTACATCTCGTCTATACTCAGTAAATGTACTGGATGCTGGTGCCGTGAACACAAGCAACAATAACAGCAGCAGTGTTGATAAGCGTGAACGCTTTGAAACTCTGATGACCGTAGGCATACCGGCAGACCCAGTAAGATTAAGAATTTCAGACACTAACGGCACCAAAGATGTTTTATGTGTCGGAACCGAGTGCGACCCCATAAGCTCCGGACAAGCCCTCACCCGAACATATTGGTACACCGAATAGGATAATGATAATGACTAGAACAAACAAACATAAGGGTTTTACATTAATCGAGCTGATGATCGTTGTGGCGGTAATCGCAATACTGGCAGCAATTGGATACCCTGCGTATACCGAATCCACCAAAAAGGCGCGTCGGGCAGATGCCAAAAGCGCCCTCATGGGTTTTGCTCAATCCATGGAGAGGCACTATACGGCAAACAACACCTATGAAGGAGCGGCCAGCGGTGGGAATGATACTGGTGCTCCCGACATTTTCCCTACAGAAGCGCCGTTAGATGGCTCAACGAAGTTTTACAACCTTACCATCAATGCTGCGGATGCCAGTTCATTCACCTTACGAGCGACGCCAAAAGGCGGGCAAGCTGGTGATGGAATATTGGAAATTACCAATACAGGAGTTAAACGCTGGGACGAGAACAACGACGGCTCTTTCGCAACCAGCGAAAATACCTGGAATAACTAACGTAATTCCTTTGGCATGGAGAACACGATGTTCTCCTCCCGCCCAACCAGTTCATTAGGGGCTTCACCCCCCCACTCTCTTAACCGGTTAACCACTTTCAAAACCAGCTCCTCTGGCGCGCTGGCCCCTGCGGTAACGCCTATGGATTTCTTGTTGCTCAACCAAAGCTTATCCATCTGGTCAGGATCATCCACCAAGTAAGCCGTTGCACCACAACGCTCAGCCAACTCACGCAAACGATTAGAGTTGGAACTATTGGGTGACCCCACCACAAACACCACATCAGACTCCAACGCCAGGGTTTTCACCGCATCTTGACGGTTTTGGGTGGCGTAACAAATATCGTCTTTGCGTGGCCCCTGAATTTGCGGAAAATGTGCACGTAGGGCTTCGATAATTTCCACAGTGTCATCTACAGATAAAGTGGTTTGCGTTACATACGCTAGTTTATCGGGGTTGGAAACCGGAAGCTTTGCCACATCAGCCACCGTTTCCACCAGATAGATAGCGCCACCATTGGATGCATCAAACTGCCCCATGGTACCTTCCACCTCCGGGTGACCTTCATGACCAATTAAGATGCACTCCATACCTTCACGGGAGTATTTAGTCACTTCCATATGCACTTTGGTAACCAGTGGACAGGTAGCATCAAATACTTTTAAGCCCCGGTCAGCAGCTTCGCTTTGAACCAGTTTGGAAACACCATGAGCACTGAAAATCACGATGGCA
This sequence comes from Ketobacter sp., assembly GCA_041626995.1. Classification (GTDB taxonomy): domain Bacteria; phylum Pseudomonadota; class Gammaproteobacteria; order Pseudomonadales; family Ketobacteraceae; genus Ketobacter. Next base: position 13,239 of record JBFKSL010000049.1, read on the forward strand.
TCATCGGGTACTTCATGCAATTCATCCACAAACACCGCACCGCGATCGCGCAACCCATCCACCACAAACTTGTTGT
>JBFKSL010000050.1:0-13046 GCA_041626995.1 Ketobacter sp.
CACCATATTATTTCCGATGGTTGGTCGCTGGGTATATTGATTGATGAAATGGCGGAGCTATATCGTTCTGTTGTAAACGGAGAGGCTCCTAATCTTCCTGAACTTAACATTCAATACGCAGACTATGCAGCCTGGCAGCGTAAATGGATGGAGGGTCCAGTTTTCGAGCACCAGCTAAATTACTGGCGTGAGAATCTTCGAAGTGTGCCTGTGTTGGAATTGCCAACAGATCGGCCGCGCCCACCGATTATGACTTTCAATGGAAGTTTTGAACCGGTAAAAATCGGTCGAGGTTTAACAACCAAGTTAAATGCATTGAGCCGTGATCAGGGTGTTACTTTGTTTATGACTCTGCTTACGTCATTCTATGCGCTGCTGAATCGTTACACGGGGCAAACCGATATTTGTGTTGGCACTCCAGTAGCTAACCGTGCGCGCCCTGAGTTTGAAAACCTTATCGGTTGTTTTGTAAATAGCTTGGCGTTGCGGGTGGATTTGGAAAATGATCCTCGTTTTGTGGACCTCTTGCTACAGGTTCAGGACGTAACACTATCTGGTTACAATCATCAGGATCTTCCGTTTGAACGTTTGGTTGATTCTTTGGGTGTTGCCCGCGATAAGAGTCACACACCATTATTTCAGGTCATGTTTACTCTGCAAAATGCAGCCAACACATTGGATATGAGAATGCCCAGTGTGGATGTGGAGATGCTGCCTTCCGTAGCGAAAACATCTAAATTCGATATTACTTTGAATTTGGAAGAGGGCAGTGATGGTCTCGAAGGTATGATTGAATACAATACCGATTTATTTGATCGAGAAACCATTCATCGCATGGTAGGCCATTTAGAGCGAGTACTGGAAACCGTTGCGGAACATCCTCACTTGCGAATTTCTGAGCTGCCTATGCTTAGCGATGCTGAATATCGTTTAATTCTCGATGAGTGGAATCATCAGCCGCAGATTTATGAATACAAAGATTCTGTTCATAGCCGCTTTGAGAAAAGCGTTATTCAGTATGGTGATAGAACGGCAGTTAAGATTGGCTCTGAATCGTTAACCTATAACCAGCTCAATGCCAAAGCCAATCAGCTCGCCCATTATTTAAGAGAGAAGGGCGTTGAGGCTAATCAGTTGGTTGGTATCAGCCTGGATCGATCCATTGATATGGTGGTTTCTATCTTGGGCGTGTTGAAAGCTGGCGGCGCCTATGTACCAGTTGATCCAACCAATCCCCAGGAGCGTATCCAGTTCATATTGGAAGATGCTGGAGTGGCGTTGTTGATTACTCATTCTGCGGTACAGGGTTCCATTCCTGCAGGACATTATGAACCGGTGTTGTTGGATGAGTTATCGGATGAATTGTCTCATCGCCCAACTGATAATTTGCCCAATATCTCAGGTGAAGATAATCGCGCCTATGTTATCTATACTTCGGGCACCACGGGTAAGCCTAAGGGTGTGTTGATTCCTCATTCCAATGTTATTCGTCTGTTCACCGCAACAGATCAATGGTATGGCTTTAACGAAAAAGATATTTGGACCGTGTTCCACTCCTTCGCCTTCGACTTCTCTGTTTGGGAGTTGTGGGGGGCTTTGTTCTTTGGTGGTCAGGCCGTTATCGTACCTTCCATTGTCGCCAAGTCCACTGAAGATTTTTACCAGTTGGTTTGCGAAGAAGGTGTAACGGTATTAAACCAAACACCTTCTGCTTTTACGCAATTTATTCGTTTTGATGAATACAGCCGTGAAGACAAGCCCGATTTGGCTCAGCAGTTGAAGTTGCGTTATGTGGTGTTCGGTGGTGAGGCGTTGGATTTCGCTGCGTTGCAGCAATGGAACGAGCATCATGGTTTAGAGCAGCCACAGCTGATTAATATGTACGGTATCACTGAAACCACGGTGCATGTTACCTATCATCGCGTTACTGAAAAGGATCTTGCACAACGTCAAAGTCTGATTGGTCGGCCCATTCCGGATTTGGATTTCTATATTCTGGATATCAATATGAATCCCGTGCCAGTGGGTGTGCCTGGTGAAATCCATGTGGGTGGTCAAGGTTTATCCCACGGTTACCTGAACCGGCCAGAACTTACTGATGAGCGATTTGTTCCCAATAAATTTGGCGTAGAGCTTGAGCGCGACAAAGGCTTGTATGATCGACTCTATAGAACCGGTGATGTTGGTCGCTTGTTGCTCAATGGTGTGGTGGAGTATCTTGGCCGTATCGACGATCAGGTTAAGATCCGTGGTTATCGCATTGAGTTGGGTGAAATTGAGTCCACAATCAGTCATTGTTCTGGAGTGCGTGAAACCGTTGTCCTGGCCCGCGAAGACAGCCCAGGTGATCGTCGCTTAGTGGCCTATTTGCTCATGGACAATGAGGAAGTAGAACTCTCGGATATTAAAGATCAGGTGAAGAAATCCCTGCCAGATTATATGGTACCCAAGGCCTATGTCTGTTTGCCGGAGTTTCCTCTTACCCCCAATGGTAAGATTGATAAGCGGGCATTACCGATTCCTGGCGATGAAAATGTGGCCAAGCAGGCCTATGTGGCGCCGCGCAACGACACAGAAGAGACGCTCACAGAAATTTGGCAGGAAGTGCTTCACCTTGAAAAGGTAGGGGTTACGGATAACTTTTTTGATTTGGGTGGTCATTCTTTGCTCGCAACACAAGTGGTGTCACGGGTGCGTGAGCACTTTAATGTTGAGCTGGCTTTAAGTGCGTTATTTGAAGAGCCTACCATCGAGAATATCGCATTGCATTTGCTTCAGGCTGAGTTGGAGTCCACCGACGACATGGAAATGGCGGATTTATTGGCTGAAATTGAGGGATTATCGGAAGAAGATCTCAAAAACCTATAACCAACAACATGTTAAGAATAATTAAGGGAAGGAATGCTAATAATAGTTTAAAATAAGAAAGGCAAAACGGGGTTAAACAGGGTGGTTGGATCAACGCCAAGAGACCGTGATAAATAAGTGGAGCTAATGCATCGAATGTTGGCTCCGTATACCCGTTGATAAGCTACTAAAATAATAATGAAAGCATATAGCTTAAATTAAGACTGCCGGGGCGCTTTTAACAACCAATCACAATGGCTCTCCGTTGCAATTTCGACACGGGCAAATCGATTAATGACAGATAAGAAGTTACTAAACCGCCTAGCGAGCTTAACCCCGGAGCAACGAGAGGCGCTTTTAAAACAGCTTCAAAAAAAGAAAAGCCAGAGCGCAACTCCCAATAAAGATGTAATACGGCCTTATCCCCGTGATACTGACCGCTTGGCTATGTCTTATGCTCAGCAGCGATTGTGGTTTATTGATCAGCTTCAATCTGGAAGCTCCAGCTACAATATCTCTGCTGCATTGCGTTTAAAGGGCGCTTTGGACGTTGAAGCTTTGCGCATGAGTTTTGACGAAATCGTGCGTCGCCACGAAGTACTGCGAACTACCTTCATAACAGAAGACGGTCAAGGCCGTCAGGTGGTGCATGATCATCAGCGTTGGGAACTGCCAACCATCAGCTTAGAACCTTTGGGCGCTAGTGAACAGGAAGAGGTTATTCGTGCTCGATTCAAAGGCGATGCTCATACCTCCTTTGACCTTATCAATGGCCCGTTGTTGCGCACGCGTTTGGTTCGTTTAAGTAGTACTGAGCATGTCATTATCGTATCAATGCATCATATCATCTCTGATGGTTGGTCTATGGGAGTGTTCATCCAGGAGATGGCGCTGCTATACGATGCTTATCGACAAGATAAGATTTCCCCACTAAAAGATCTATCCATCCAATATGCAGATTATGCAGCGTGGCAACGAGAGTGGTTATCTGGAGAACGTCTGGAGCGGCAGCTAAGTTATTGGAAGAGTAAATTAGATGGCGTACCGGTTTTAGAATTACCCACAGATTTGTCTCGGCCCCCGCAACTCACGTACGAAGGGAAAAATATTCATTTCTCCTTGGATCAAGCTGTTACCAAAGAGCTGAATGATCTGGCAAAAAAACAAGGCGCCACATTATTTATGACCTTGTTTGCAGCTGTGCAGTTATTGCTTCATCGTTATAGTGGCCAGGATGATATTTGTGTCGGAACCCCAATTGCTGGTCGTGTTCGTCCAGAGGTGGAACAGTTAATTGGTTGCTTTGTTAACACACTGGCCATTCGAAGCGATCTATCCAACAACCCTAGTTTCACATCCTTGTTGAAGCAACTTCAGCAAAATTTAACTGGCGCCTACGACCATCAGGATATTCCGTTCGAGCGTTTAGTGGATGAGTTGGGTGTGGCTCGGGAGATGAGCCATACGCCCTTATTTCAAGTGATGTTTGTGTTGCAGAATGCCACCACAACGAACAACTTGAAACTACCCGGTTTAGAAATTGATTTAATTCCAGAAGAATCGGAAACATCGAAATTTGATATCACCATCAACATGCGTGAAGAGCAGGGGTGTTTGAAGGGGGATTTCGAATTCCGTACTGATCTATTCCACCAATCAACGGTGGAACGGATGATTCAGCATTTTAAAAATGTGTTAACGGCAATCGTCTGTAAGCCTGATGTGGGTGTTGACGATATTGATTATCTCTCTGCAGAAGAAAAACATCAGCTGTTGGTGGAGTGGAACAACACCAAAACCGATTACGAGCGTGACTCAGACATAATTGATCTGTTTGAAATGAACTGCGAAGAGTACGCAGGCAATATCGCTGTTGAGTTAGGCGATAAACAAATCACATATGCACAGTTAGATGCATTAAGTAATCACGTTGCCCACGGCTTAAAAGAGCAAGGTGTAATAGAAGGGCAGCGAGTTGGTCTATGTGCAGAGCGCAGCATCGAAACGATTGCCGCTTTGCTTGGTATCTTAAAAGCAGGTGCTGCTTACGTGCCGCTCGATCCAACTTATCCTCAGGATCGTTTGCATTATATGATTGAGGATAGTGATGTTGGGATAGTACTAGCTCATAAGCACTTGGTGGAAAAATTACCGGTAGATGATGATGCTGTCTTGCTACTGGAATCATTTGCTAATGCCTTAACGCCTGTTGCTGAATTAGGTATACGGGTAGGTCCCAGGGCACCTGCTTATGTGATGTATACCTCTGGATCAACGGGCAAGCCAAAAGGTATTGAAGTTGTTCATCGCAATATCACGCGTTTGGTTCGTAACACCAATTTTATGGTAATGGATGAGAATATTGCCTTCTTGCAATACGCTCCTATTTCGTTCGACGCAGCCACCCTGGAAATTTGGGCACCGTTATTAAATGGTGGCAAAATTGTCGTAGCCCCTCCAGGCCAGCTTACACCGGAACAGCTTGGCTCGGTGATGCGGCAAGGTGAAGCAAATGCAGCCTGGTTAACCGCTGCATTGTTTCATTATTTTGTGGAATACCACATTGATGAATTAAGAACATTACGTCAATTGCTTGCCGGTGGGGATGTGTTATCACCCAAGCTCGTCCGCAAAACCCTAGATGAAATTCCTGGCATTACCTTAATAAATGGTTATGGCCCTACGGAAAACACCACATTTACCTGCTGTTACCCAATGTCCTGCGTGGGTGACGTGAGGCAAACTGTACCCATTGGTAAACCTATCGCCAATACAAAAGTGTATGTGTTGGATAAAAATTTAAAGCCGGTTCCGATAGGAGTGCCAGGAGAGCTATATACCAGTGGTGATGGCGTAGCGAACGGTTATCTAAATCGTGACGAACTGACCCGCGACGTATTTATCCATAATCCTTATCAAAGCACAGGTGATACGGTTCTATACAAGACTGGAGATCAGGTTCGCTACTATCCAGACGGCAATATTGAATATTTGGGCCGAATAGACCAGCAGGTTAAAATTCGTGGTTTCCGAATTGAATTGAGCGAGGTGGAAGATGCCATCGCGAAAATCAATACGGTGCGTGAAGTCGCGGTTGTTGCAAGGGAAGATGTGCCTCGCGTTAAGCGATTAGTGGCTTATTTTGTTCCTGTAGAAGGGTTTCAGCCAACAAATATCGAACTCAAATCAGAGCTTAAGCAAATGTTGCCGGACTACATGGTACCCAGCGCGTTTGTTTCCATGGAATCATTACCGGTAACGGCCAACGGTAAATTAGATCGTAAAGTATTACCCAAACCTGAAGCCGATAACGAAATTGCTCTACAACGAGTTCCACCCCGCACAGAAAAAGAAATTATCCTTACCGATATTTGGAAACAGGTACTCAGCTTGGATGAAGTCGGTATCCGCGATAATTTCTTTGAAATGGGTGGCGACTCCATATTAAGTATCCAAATTATCAGCCGTGCCAAGCTTGCTGGTTTGCATATCACTACCAAGCAGATCTTTGAATATCAAACTATTGAAGAATTAGCTGCAGTGTCCAGTGAAGTGGAATCTCCCATTATCGCTGAGCAAGGCTTGGTGATGGGTGAATCCATATTATCTCCCATTCAACATTGGTTTTTTGACCATGGATTTGTTGATGAACAACATTGGAACCAATCAGTATTATTAGATGTGCGCGATGATGCCGCCATTACCGAAAATCAGATGGTGAAAGCGTTGTCTGCTGTGGTGATACAGCATGACGCGCTTAGAGCTCGGTTTGAACGAGAAGAAGAAAATATAAAACAAAGCTTTAGCGAAGTTTATGACGGTTGTGCGCACTTCTCTGTTCAAAAGGTGGATTTAACTCAAGAAACAGAAGCGAATCTTTCCAGTTCAATTACTCAAGCTTGTAATGATATTCAGGCTAGCCTGAATTTACAGCAAGGCCCACTGTTGTCGTTAGGCCTATTTTTGCTGCCAGGCAACAAAAGAAAAATTTTGTTGGTGCTGCATCACCTGGTGGTGGATGGTGTTTCCTGGCGCATACTGCTTGAAGATTTTGGCAATGCATTGCAAACGGTGCAGAACCATGAAGAAGTCAAACTGGGTTATAAAACCACATCGTATAAACAATGGGTTGAAGAGCTACAAAGTCACGTTACCTATGGGCATCTAAGTAGTGAGCTCGATTATTGGTTGGATATTATCGAGCAAGAGAAGCCTGCTTTACCGGTAAATACAGAGTCCGGTTCTTGTAAAGTAAAAGATTCTACTGTCTATACGGCCAAGCTTGATAAATCGTTAACGCAATCATTGCTGCGTGATATTCACAAGGCTTATCGTACAGAAATTAATGATGTTTTACTGACTGCTTTAGCCAGAACCATTACAGACTGGTCTGGCAATAGTGCTACATTGCTCGATTTGGAAGGCCATGGTCGAGAAATATTCTCTGACAAGATCGATTTAAGCCGGACAGTTGGTTGGTTTACATCCGTGTATCCGGTACGTCTGCAGTACGATAATGGGCAATCGATTACCGATAATCTTAAATCTATCAAAGAGCAATTACGCCATATTCCTGGTCGTGGTTTCGGTTATGGTGCATTGCGATATTTGACCGATTCTAAACTTAAAGCGGAATTTCAAAAAGCACCTCGTGCCGATTTGGTGTTCAATTACTTAGGGCAATTTGATTCCATTATTGAGAATAATCCGTGGTTTACTTTAGCCGAGGAAAATCGTGGTCACGAACACAGCTTGGAGAGTGACGATCCTCATCCGCTCAGTATTAACAGCCACATTGTAGATGGTCAGTTGCAGGTAGATTGGATCTATAGTCAGGAAATCTTCTCTGCAGACATAATACAAAGATTGTCAGAGCAATTTTTCAACGCCATTGATCAGTTGGTGCAACAGTGTAATCGATCGGACGTGTTTGGTTATACACCATCGGATTTCCCATTGTCAGGTTTGGATCAGGTTCAAATAGATCGTTTGGTTGGTAATGATCGTTCAATTGTGTCTGTATATCCACTTTCTCCCATGCAGGAAGGCATGCTGTTCCATAGTTTGTTTGATAACGATCATGGCGTGTACTTTGAGCAGCTGAGTGTGGAAGTGTTAGGCAGTGCCAGTAGAGATTTGCTCAAACAGGCTTGGGGGCAAGTGGTTAATCGACATCCTGCATTGCGTAGTGCTTTTTTGTGGCAAGAGCTGGATCGCCCACTACAAATTGTTCATAACCAAATCGATATGGAGATCAACGAGCTTGATTGGCGTCATATCGACACAGAACAAGAACAAATGCGACTTAACGCGTGGCTGGAAAAAGATCGTCAGCGCGGATTCGAATTTGATAAACCTGGTCTAATGAGGTTGGCGTGGGTAGACATGCCTGGCAATCGCTCTCGATTGATTTGGAGTTTCCATCATATTGTGTTGGATGGGTGGTCGCTTCCTTTGGTGATGGGAGAAGTATTCCAAACCTATGGGCTATTGGTAAAAGGCGAAGATGCTTCATTGCCTCAGGCTGGCAATTACGAAGATTTTATTTCCTATTTAGAAAAAGTTGATAAAGGCGATGCGCTCCAGTTTTGGAAGCTGTATTTAAGTGATTTTGAAGCGGCAACGCCGTTGCCAAACATGAAATCCAATAGTGGCTCAAACGATAAAGTATTTGAAGAGCAGTTATTGCGATTGGATGAAAGCTTTACTTCACGCATTCAAAACTTCGCACGCGAAGAGCATGTTACATTAAATACGCTTGTGCAAGCTGCTTGGGGTGTATTGCTAGCACGTTATAGTGGTGAAAATGATGTAGTGTTTGGTACCACTGTATCAGGGCGTCCAGCAGATCTTCCAAATGTAGAGAACATTGTTGGTCTGTTTATAAATACTTTACCGCTTCGTGTAACTATTGACGAACATACGACCATTGTTCCATTGCTGCAGAAAATGCAGGAAGAACAAATAGACTTGCGCAGATTCGAATTTACTCCTTTGGTGGATATTCACCGGCACTCTCAAGTGCCAGGTGATCAAAGCCTGTTTGATAGTATTTTAGTATTTGAAAACTATCCAGTTGGTGAGGCGGTGCATAGCGCTGATGAACTGCTGGATTTTGGCCATATTACCACGATTGAACACACCAACTTTCCAATTACATTAATTGTTGAACCCTCGGACGAGCTACTGATTAAGCTCTCCTATGATTCCAGCTTGTTTGAAAATGTTGCTATCGCTCGAGTGTTGGAACACTTCAAAACCATGTTGCACGGTATGTTGTCGCAACCGGATGTTCCCTTAATTCGTTTGCCCATGCTTGGTGAAGATGAACGTAACAACATTTTGCATCATTGGAATCCAGCGCCATCAAACTATCCTAAAAATCTTTGTTTGCATCAAATCTTTGAAAAGCACGTAAAAGCCCATCCCGAAAGAGTTGCAGTGGTTAGCGGGGAAGTAGAGCTGAGTTACCAGGAGCTTAATCATCGATCCAATCAATTGGCTCGTCATATGGTCGCAAGCGGCGTTAAACCTGGAGATTTCATTGCAATCGCTTTGCACCGCTCAGTGGAAATGTTGGTAAGCACTATTGCTATATTAAAAGCAGGGGGCGCTTATGTGCCGGTTGATCCTGATTATCCTGATGAACGCATAGCTTACATGCTGGAACACACAGAATCGCCAGTTGCTATTACCACTAGTCAATATGCAGATAAAGTGCGTTCTATTGTGCAAGGCAACCAATTGCCGACGCGCTTTGTAGTGCTTGATAAAGAGCAAGAAAGTATTGAAGCAAGGTCGGTAGAAAACCCGTTATTGGATTTTCCATCTGACCCAGGTCGAAATGCATATGTTGTTTATACCTCTGGGTCCACAGGTAAACCTAAAGGCGTGTTGGTAAATCAGCTTAATGTGATCCGGCTGGTGTTAGATACTAATTATGTGGCACTTTCGTCCGGTGATCGGGTTTGCCATTCGTCAAATGTATCGTTCGATGCTGCCACCTTCGAAATTTGGGGGCCGTTATTAAACGGTTCTGCGTTGGTTATATACAGCAAAGATCAATTGCTAAGCCCTGAGTTGTTCCTGGCCGAGGTGAAACGAACTGAAACCAATATCAGTTTTATGACTACAGCCTTGTTCAATATGTACATGGCTACACAGCCGGAAATCATAGCGCAGTTTAAAACCTTAATGGTGGGTGGCGAGCCGTTAGATCCCACACTGGTTAGAAAAGCGTTGAAAGGCTATAAGCCGGCCCACTTTATGAATATCTATGGGCCGACGGAAAACACGACTTTCTCAACGTTCCATGAGCTTAGCTATCTGCCAGAATCTGCAACCAATGTTCCAATTGGACGCAGTGTAGCTGGTTCCACTGTTTACATACTAGATGCAAACTTGCAGCCTGTTCCAATAGGAGTGAAGGGCGAGATTTATGTGGGTGGTGATGGCGTTGCAGTGGGGTATCTAAAAGATCCAGAGCGTACACAGCAGTCATTTATTGACGATCCATTTAGCCCTAATCCTACGGATAGACTCTATAAAACCGGAGATATCGCTCGTTATAGCGAGGACGGTTACATTGAAATTATGGGGCGCGCTGATGACCAGGTGAAGATTCGTGGCTTCCGTATAGAGCTAAGTGAAGTCGAGTCCAATCTTACTAGAATAGATCACGTAACCGATGCAGTGGTTATGGTTAAGGTTGATCAATCCAATCAGAAGCGATTGGTTGCCTATATCAAATCCGATATTGCATTAACCCAATCGGATGTTCGAAGTAGCGCATTGGAATTTTTGCCTAAGCATATGATTCCCGCTGCATTCGTTTATATGGACTCCTATCCGCTAACTTCTAATGGAAAAGTGGATAAGCGCGCGCTTCCAGAGCCTGAGTTTGAATCGGGTAGTGCGTATCAATATGTAGCGCCCAGAAATTCAAAAGAAGAAATTCTTGTTGATATCTGGGAGCAGGTGTTAAAAGCCGACACCGTAGGCGTACACGATAATTTCTTTGAACTGGGTGGTGATTCCATTCTTAGTATTCAAATAATTAGTCGTGCCAAGCGAGCTGGGTTGCACCTTACCGCAAAAGAAATATTTGATTATCAAACCATTGCAGAACTGGCAGAGGTGGCTAAGGAGCTGCAAGATATTATTATTGCTGAGCAGGGTATGGTTGAGGGCGAAATCACTCTCACGCCGATCCAACGCTGGTTTTTCGACGCCGATCCTGTTGATGCGCATTATTTCAACCAATCCGTAATGTTAGCGGTTGATGGTCAGGTTTCCCAAGAACACCTTATGGCGGCTCTTGAAAGTGTTATAAGTCAACACGATGCTTTGCGAAGCCGTTTTGAAATAAACGGTAAAGTAGTAAAGCAATATCTGGATGGAGCTGATAAATCCGAAAATCTTTTAGAAGCCATTTTCGAAACAGTTAATTTATCAGGCCTTCCCGAAAACTTACGCTATGAACAAATAGAGCAGCTTTCTAATCAAGCTCAAGCCAAACTAAACTTATCCAATGGGCCACTTATGAAAGTGGTTTATTTTGATTTGGGTAGTGCCGAAAAGGCACGTTTATTGATTGTAATACACCATCTGATTGTGGATGTTTTTTCCTGGCGAGTACTGCTTGAGGACTTGCAAACAGCGCTATCTTTACTGCTCAAAGGTGCGCGGATTGATCTTGGTGTTAAAACCACATCCTTCAAGCAATGGTCCGAAATGCTATTTGATTTTAGCAATAGCGAGGCTTTGCTTGATGACTTGCAAGTATGGGAAGATTATTTAACTTCAGAGGTAGTTCCGTTCACCGCTGACTTTGAAGGAGAAAATACTGTTGCTCATGTTTCTTTGGAAGAGCGGACTATTAATGCTGAAATAACAGAAAAGCTTCTGAAAGAGGCTGGTAAAGCTTACCACACCGAAATTAACGATTTGTTGTTAGCTGCTCTGTCTTTAACATTTGCTGATGTAGCAGAGGGAGGAAAAATTGCCGTTGATCTGGAAGGGCACGGCCGTGAGCATATTAGCGACAATGTAGATGTGAGTAGAACCGTTGGTTGGTTTACAACGGTATTTCCTGTATTGCTGGATACGGGCTGCTCAGAAGATTTAACCTCTGCTATTAAATTAACTAAAGAGTCTTTGCGCTCTATTCCCAGAAAGGGAATGTCTTTTGGTTTGTTAAAGTATCTAAAGGTCGAACAAAGCCCTGCTGCGATTCAAAATTTCCCCGAAAGACAAATAAGTTTTAACTATCTTGGCCAATTAGATCAAGTAGAACAAAAAGATGGTCTGCTGGTTCAAGCCAGTGAGTCTCCCGGGCAAGAATTGTCTCCAAATGGTCACAGAAATTATCTAATTGAAATTAGTGCCAGAGTTCAGGCCGGTAAATTAACGCTTTCTTGGCGGTACGGTGCTCTGGTATTAGATGGCGGTAAAGTATCCAAGTTAGCCGATCTGTATGTAGAGAAGCTCCATGCAATAATTGATCACTGCTTAATTTCTGAGAATCAAGGTTATACACCTTCAGATTTTCCGTTATCGCATTTGTCTCAGCAGCAAATTGATGAATGTATTCCTCATGCCGGTGTTGATACGGTGATGCCTCTGTCACCTGTTCAAGAGGGAATGTTATTCCATGCGTTGTATGAACCGGGTTCGTGGGTTTACTTTGATCAAATCATTGTCCCAATTTCAGGTGATGTGAACGAACGAGCAATGTTTGAAGCCTGGGAAAAAGTGGTTGAGCGGCATCAAATTTTACGGACAGGATTTGTTTGGGAAGATGTTCCTCAGCCATTGCAGGTAGTGATGAAGAATGTCGAGCTTGAAATTCATCGCTATGATTGGACAGCCAGTGCAGCTGAAGCCGCGCAGGAAAAATTGGATCGCTTGCTCATTGATGATCGAAACCTTGGCTTTAACTTTAGACGTCCTGGTGTCATGCGTCTTAGTTGGGTTGAGCTACCGGAGCAGCAGTATCGCTTGGTTTGGAGTTTTCATCATATCCTGTTGGATGGTTGGTCGATGCCAGTGGTGTTTGGCGAGTTGTTTGCACTATATGAAAGCATTGCAGGGGGATCAGATCTGCAACTTCCAAGTGCGCCAAGATATCAAGACTTTATCAATTGGATGATGAACCAGGATAAGCAAAGCGCAGATGAATTCTGGAGTAATTATTTACA